>JANOWU010000132.1:0-1614 GCA_031418035.1 Acidimicrobiia bacterium | reverse complement strand
GCGAGCACCCACGGCGAGATGGTCGAATGCGCGGACGGCGTCAGGAGGTCGGGTGCCCAGATCGGCTGATCACGCTTGGAGCGAAGTTCCTCGATCGGTTCGTGGAGGTCGAAGGTGCCGAGGAGTGAATAGAACTCCGGCGACGGGAGAAGGTTGTCTCGATCGTCCGCCAGTGCATTGCCGCTCGTGTCATTCAAAACGAGATCCCACCTGGTCGCATGCACGTGGCGAACGTCGATCCCGCGAGACAGCTGACTCCGGACGTCGTCTACCTTTGACGCGGCCAGCGACCGCTGCATCCCACCTTGGCGAAGCCACGCCAAAAGCCGGAGGAGGACGAGGTCACGGTAAGACCACATGGCCGGGCTCGCCGCGCCGAAATCCGGTACCAGGATGCCATCGCGTCGCCAGTCGTAGACCGTTGTCTTCGGCACGCCAGAAAGCTGCGACGTCCGCTCGGCGTTGTAGCGGCCGCGTGGATGCCGAAGGGCGTACGCGACCATCGTGCGCTCCGTCTGTGATCGTTCTATTGGCACGTCGCTCTCCTTTCCAGCGCAATTCGGTTTTATCCCCTTGAACCGTACCCGACCGCGCCCATCGGGAGGTTGTTGCAACGATTAACAACGCCGAAAGATCTCGAGGCGTGGGTCCTCACCAGGCTGCGGGGTCGCTGGCAGGCGTCCTCGTCTACGCGTAACGGCGAGCCGACGTTTAGGAGGTGGAGTCGACCGAAATCGACGATCCCGGAAATCGGTCGGTCTCGGCTGTGCTGCTCAGGACTCGACGGTGGCAGCTGGCAGTGGTGGCCAATTCGGCCTGCTCTGGAAATACTCGGATGCCGATGAGTCGGGGGTGTATTCGAGGAGGGCACCCACTTTCGCCACGAGTACATCGCGAACCTCGGTCGGTGTGGCGAAGAAGAACTCGCGTCGTTCGTTGACCCAATTGACTCGGCGATGAGCGAACGCTTTGTGAAGTTCGTTTTCGAGGGTGACTGCGTCGTCAGAGAAGAACAGGGCGTGCGTATCGTAAAGGAACGGTACCGACGCGTCACCGAGTTCGCGGACGCGGTCGGTTGGTTCGAGGCGTCTGGTGAGGCCGATCTTCACGATACCCGGCCCGAACGAACCAATGTTTGAGATGACGTAGACGTAGCCGGCTCGAATATTTGCGAGGCGGTAGTCGTTGTGTGCGATGGCAGCATCGAGATCTGTGAGCTTGGCAACAAGTTCTGCGGCACCGCTCAAGTCACCGTTCGCCTGGAGCGAGGCAAGAGCGTTTGCGTAGTGCGTTCTTTGTTTGTTGAGTCGTTCGCGTTCAGCGGTCAGTTCTTGTTCGGCGCGTCGTTCCTCTCGGAGTCGGTCCCGCTCTTCGCGTGCTTCTTCGCGTTCTTCCTGAACTTTCATGAGCCAATCTCCGGTTAACTCGATTTCTGTTGTTCGAAGTTCGTGGTAGGCGGGGTTGATTCGCATTTCCATCATTGAACCGAGCTTTGCGATCGAGTCGACGGATGTGTTCAATCGTTTCTTCGCGGTGACAACATTGCCTGCCCGCAGTGACCGAACACAGTTGTCGGCTTCGGCGTTGTACGCCCGGAGCATCAGTTTTCCGAAG
>JANOWU010000131.1:0-2284 GCA_031418035.1 Acidimicrobiia bacterium | reverse complement strand
GTTGAGAAGTACGGCGTCAACATCGCAGTGTTTGCCGCGCTCGAGGTTCTGGTCGCATGGCCGCATTCGTTGAGTGCCGCCCGGCTGGTTACCAAGCTCATCGATCACGACCCGACAGGTTCGCTCCCGTGGGGGGTCATTCTGGCCGGTACCCATATTGCTCCTGAGCTCTATGTGGCGTTGGCAGGGACGAACATGTCGACGGGCGTCTACATTTCCCTGATCGTGATCGTCGTAGGTCTCGGCGCTCTTGCCATTGTCGGGATCGTTCAGAAGGTGGCCGTCGGTAGATCGCAACGATTCAGCCCCGCCACGGAAAACGAGATCAGCTCCGCGGACGTGGTGACCACGAGCGTGTCGGATGACGACGACGCGGTGACGCGAGTGGGCGAGGTCGAACGCGCCCTTGCAGTGCTGATCCACGAGGGAGTTGGTCGAGCGGAGCCGCCTGGCGAACGTGGCGATGAGGTGCTCGCACTTCCCGAGGACGACGTGGTCCACGGCTTCTCATCGCACGTCGGCTGACGCCACCCTTTTCGTCAGTTCCGCCCGCGCTGGTTTGCGCGTTTCACGAACTCCCAGCCCGGTGTGTGTTGCGAGTCGGTGAACAACGGTTGCGGAGTGCGCACGATCGTTCAACTTTGCGTAAGGTGTCACCCGATGTCTGGAGCGCAGATCAGTTTTAACGAAGTAACGCGAGTCTTCCCAGACGGTACACACGCGGTCGACAACGTCTCCTTCTCGGTCGCAGCGGGGGAGTTCGTCTCGATTATCGGACCGTCGGGGTGTGGTAAGTCGACACTTCTCAAGATGGCCTCGGGCCTGATGGGCATCTCGGGCGGGTCCATCGACGTAGATCGCGGCTCGATCGGCTACGTGTTTCAGGACGCAACACTGCTGCCGTTTCGCACGGTGCAACGCAACGTCGAGCTTTTCGCTGAGCTCCACAAGATGTCGAAGTCAGATGCCAAGCGCCTCGCGACCGAAGCCATCGAGTTTGTCGGGCTCAAGGGGTTCGAGAAGAAGTTTCCCAAGTCGCTTTCGGGCGGCATGAAGATGCGAGCGTCGCTGGCCCGGTCTCTCACCCTCAACCCCAGGGTGTTCCTGTTCGACGAACCCTTCGGCGCCATCGACGAAATCACGAGAGATCGACTGAACACCGAATTGATGCAGCTGTTCGTGCGCAACCAGTTCGCCGGGCTGTTCATCACGCATTCGATCTCCGAGGCCGTGTATTTGTCGACCAGAGTGCTCGTGATGTCGGCCCGGCCGGGTCGACTCATCGCCGAGTTCGAGGTGCCGTTCGAGTACCCCCGGACAGATTCGATTCGCTACACGCCGGACTTTGCAAGGCTTACCGGCGCCGTCAACGACGCGCTTCACGATGCCTACTCGACCATCATTTCTGGCACACCAGTCAGTACGCGGGGACGAACGTGACGCTCACCGAGGATCAAACGCTCGAAACGGGAACGACGATGGTTGGCGACACCCGACTCCCCATTGAACGTGATGCGCCATTGCCGGTCAAAGAACCCTTTCAGGCGATCAAGATCATTGGCCCGATCGCCGTGTTTGGGCTCGTCATGCTTCTTTGGTACGGATCGCGTTCGTTGTTGGCGCCTTATAAGCGCTTCGTGTTGCCACCCCCGCATCACATCATCACGAAGGCTTTTCTTGCGACAAACTCCTCGGGCGAAGCGGTCATCCGCAAAGCCATCCTGAAAGCGACCTGGCTCGACATAAAGGTCGCCGTTATCGGACTGCTCATCTCGATCGTTCTCGGGGTCCTGACCGCCGTGGTGATGAGCATGGCAAAGTGGCTCGAAATCTCGTTCTGGCCCTATCTCGTCGCCCTTCAGGCGATCCCGATCCTCACGATCTCCCCGCTGATCGGCGCCGTCATGGGCTATGGGCAGGCACCGCGCATCTTGGTGACCGTAATCATCACGATCTTCCCGATCCTTTCCAACACGCTGTTCGGGATCACGGGGGTCGAGAGCGGATTCCATGACCTGTTCACGCTTCACAAAGCCAGTCGGTGGACGCAGCTCGTCAAGTTGCAACTCCCGGCAGCGTCGCCGGCGATTTTTGCGGGATTTCGGATCTCTGCCGGTCTGGCGGTCATTGGGGCAGTCGTCGGCGATGTGTTCTTCCGCGCCGGAGAAGCGGGTCTCGGACTCCAGGTCGACAAATACAACTCGCGCCTTAACGGCCCCGCAACCTGGGCCTGCATCCTCATGGCGGCGGCCCTGGGTCTTGCCTTCTTTGCGTTCTTTGCGGT
>JANOWU010000130.1:0-26303 GCA_031418035.1 Acidimicrobiia bacterium | reverse complement strand
CGAACGATGGCGCCGGTCGGCAACATGTCGACGGCCGGAATCGACGTGTGTATGTGACCGCGAGCCGCGTAATGCATTGCGGCGACGCCCGCCTCCGCGAGCGCTTCGGCATAGGCCCTGCCCTCGTCACGGAGCGGATCGAATTGGGCGGTCACGACGAATGCCGGTGGCAGCCCGGCGAGCGACGTCGCTCGCAACGGCGCGGCTTTCGGGTCCGTTCGATCAGCGGCATCTGCGTAGTGGTCCCAGAACCATTTCATGAGGGAGGTCGAGAGGGCGTAGCCCTCGTTGTTCTCCGAATAGGAGCTACGGGTCAAGTCGCTGTCGGTCACCGGCGTGAGGAGCAACTGCCCGGCGATGGCCGGGCCTCCGCTGTCTCGAGCGGTCTGGCACACCACGGCCGCGAGGTTCGCGCCGGCACTCCAGCCGGCGACCGCAAGCTTCCCCGGAATCGCCCCGAGGGTCGAAGCGTTCGCGGCGGCCCACTGCACCGCGGCGAAGGCGTCGTCGGGCGCAGCAGGAAATCGCGCCTCGGGCGCGTGGCGATAGTCGACCGACAAGATGATCGCGTTCGACTGGGTGCAGAGATCGCGGCAGAGAGGGTCATCGGATTCCTGACTACCGAGTACCCAACCACCTCCGTGGAAATACACCACCATCGGATGCGGCCCCGGTCCGGCAGGGCGATAGAGACGATAGGCAAGGTCGCCACCCGAACCCGGCAAGGTGCCGTCGACGATCTCGCCGACCTCTGGTCCCGGTGCCCGCTGCGCGCTGGCCATCGACATGAAGGTGCGAGCGTCGGTAGGCGACATGGAATCGATCGGCGGCAGGTTCATTTCCGCCATCATCTCGAGCATGATGGCAACGTCGGGTTGCAGGCGACAGACAACGCCGTCGTTCTCCTCGGCACGCGTTTCCCCGGAGCGCGTAAATCCGAGGTAGCTGTGGGAAACGACTTCCTCGCAAACATTGCGATATCGATCGACACCACCCGGGTACGGCAGGAACACGCGGGGTTTCCCAGGAACGTTTGCGCCCATGTACCACGAGTTCGCTTGGGGCATCAGGGTGATGCTTGCGAAGTCGTTCACGTGTTGAACCCAGCCGTCGACCGCCTGGGCCGTTGGTTCGATCCTGGTGAACTCATTTGCGCGCATATCAACTATGCAGTCGACGATCCAGTTGACGTGCTGCTCGATCGATACGACCATGTTCGACAACACCGACGGACTACCCGGGCCCGTGACCATGAACAGATTCGGAAAGTCTCGAACCATCAAGCCGAGGTAGGTGGTCGGCCCGTGAGCCCACGCCTCTTTCAGAGACCGTCCGCGGCCCTCGATGTCGACGCTCACCATTGCGCCGGTCATGGCATCGAATCCCGTCGCGAACACAAGCGCATCGACCTCGATCGTTTCACCGGCCAGCGCCACGCCGGTTTCCGTGATCGAGGCAATGGGATTGATCTGCAGATCTACTAAGCGCACATGCGGTTGATTGAATGTCTCGTAGTAACCGCTGTCCACACACAGCCGCTTGGTGCCGATCGGATGGCTCTTGGGGCACAATGTTTCAGCGGTCACCGGATCTTTGACGATGCCGCGGATCTTGTTGCGTACGAACTCGGCGAGATACTCATTTGCAACCGGGTTGCTCACGTGGTCGACGTAGGTGCTGAGAAACTCGATGATCCCGCTTTCGTGCCACGCCTTTTCGTAGGTGGCGTTTCGTTCCGCGTCGGAAACCATGAGAGCACTTGTCGTTGAGCGGGGGATCGGCACCCCGGCCGGTGAATGGCGTGCCTCATCTCGGTACTTCGGCCGATCGCTGTTGACCCGCTCGAATCGGTCTTTCGGTACCGGTCCGTTGTAGGCCGGAATGGAGAAGTTTGCTGTTCGCTGGAAGATGGTGAGCTGGGATGCCTGCTTCGCGATGATGGGAATCGATTGAATCGCCGAAGAGCCGGTGCCGATGACCGCAACACGCTTGCCGGTGAAATCAACGCCCTCATGGGGCCAGCGGTTCGTGAAGTAGACCTCGCCCCGATACGTTCCGGCACCTTCGATGTCGGGCTCCTTGGGCACCGACAGGCATCCCGTTGCCATGACGTAGTAGCGGCACGTGACGTGCTCACCCTTGGAAGTCTGGATGCTCCAGGTCGAGTCGGCGTCGTTCCATCGCGCCGAATCCACTCGCGTGGAGAACTCGAGGTCGCGGTAGAGATCGTGCTTGGTTGCGACGTGCTCCAGGTAACGGAGAATCTCCGGCTGGGTCGCGTACTTCTCGGACCACTGCCACTGCTCGTCGAGTTCGTGGTCGAAGCTGTAGGAATAGTCGAGGCTCTGGACATCGCACCGCGCTCCTGGATACCGGTTCCAGTACCACGTGCCGCCCAATCCGTCTCCCGCCTCGAGGACGCGCACGGACAGCCCCAGCGCTCGCATTCGGTGAAGGAGATACAGGCCCGCGAACCCGGCACCGACGACGACCACGTCGACGGTGTCTTGGCTAGTTTCGGGTTGGACGCGTTCAGTTACCGACATGGACGGTTCTCCTTGGAGAGCTTGCGAAGGTGCCCCCGATCATCGCAGATAGTCGTCTCGCTTCGGTAGTTGGACACAAACTCGCTCGTAGGCGATGGAGTGACCAGGAACGGACGGGCGGGTCAGGGTTTCGGGTGAGCGTCGAAGAAGTCGAACACGGCCGACGCGAAACCTGCGGACAGCTGGGGGCTGTGGGGGCCGTTGGGTATGGTCCACAGTGCGACTTCGGCGCCGTTGCGACAGCCCGAATAGGTGGCGGCATCAGTATCCAAACCGGGGATCACCTCATCCAGGTCGTAGACGCCAGCCGACGACGTGGCGTCGCTCGCGCAGCTGTTGAGCATCTGCCAGTCACGAATGGACTGCTCTGCGGATGGGTAGGGGTTCGCGCCGATCTGGCCACCTTGGTAACTGATCGTCGTGTCCGAGGTGCCGTGGACCTGGATCACACTCACCGGCTGGCTCGGTGTACAGGTAGCTGCATCCGCTCGCATCGCTCCGGCAAGGCTGGCTATCGCCGCAATCTTGTCGCTGTGCTCACATGCCATGCGATACGACATGAATCCGCCGTTGGAGTGTCCCATGAAATACACGCGTTTCGGATCGACGTTCCATTCCTCGGCGACGTCTGACATAAGCGTGCTTAGGTACGCAGTGTCATCGACGTTCGTCTTCGCGAAGTCACAACAGGCGATGGTGGCGTTCCAAAAGTTGTTTCCGGCTCCGTCGGTGGTGCCATTCGGTGCGAGGTAGAGAAACCCCCGCTTTTCGGCCTCTGCCTTTATCCCGAAGTACTCGACCACTCCGCCACCGTTGCCGGTGTAGCCGTGGAGAACGACGACGAGTGGTGCGGCGCGCTCGCAACGGTATGTCGTAGGTACACCTAGCGTCACGGGTCGAGGTCCTCCAAACTCGGTTTGCTGGCACGGGCGTGGGGGTTCAGTGCTCGGAGGAACCGTGGGGGCATCCGTGGCCGACTCCGTGGCTGAGGCAGGCTCGGCCCGTGGTGCTCGGTCCGATGAACACCCGACCAGCAGCGAGCCGAGCACGAAACTCAACGACGCAACGGGCACTGACACGAAGAATCCGACATGAAGTCTCACCGTTCGATTTTGCACCATTGGGCGAGCGACGCCGATCGCCAACACCGGTTAGTTAGGTGGTGCACCCGCTGCGCCGCTAGGTTGTTTCCACGCAACCGAAAGGACTCCCGATGGCTTCCTACGATCTGGTCCTCCGCAACGCCACGGTGGTCGACGGCACCGGCGCGGCTCCCCGAGTCGCCGATGTCGCCGTCAAGAACGGTCTCGTTGTCGACGTCGGTGCAGTCAGTGAACGCGGGGACCGCGAGATCGATGCCGACGGCCACCTTCTGACCCCCGGGTTCGTCGATATTCACACCCACTACGACGGCCAGGCGACGTGGGATCAGCAACTGGCGCCGTCGAGTTGGCACGGGGTTACGACGGTCGTGATGGGCAACTGCGGCGTTGGTTTTGCCCCCGTTACTCCGGAAAATCGCAATCGCCTGATCCAGTTGATGGAGGGCGTCGAGGACATTCCGGGTACGGCGCTTCACGAGGGACTCAGCTGGGAATGGGAGAGCTTCGGGGAGTATCTCGACTTTCTCGATCGGCGTCATCGCGACATCGATCTGGGTGCACAGCTTCCCCACGGTCCCGTGCGGCTCCACGTGATGGGCGAACGCGGTGCCACGCAGCAACCGGCGACGGCCGACGACATCGCGCAGATGGCGGAGATCGCGCGCCAAGCGATGGAAGACGGCGCGCTCGGCTTCACCACTTCTCGGACCCTGAATCACCGCAGCAGCCTCGGCGAGCCAACCCCGTCCTTGCGAGCCGAAGCCGACGAACTCGTCGGGATCGCTCAGGGGATGGCCGCCGCCGGCAAACACGGCAAGGGCGTGCTACAGGTCGTGAGTGATTTTCTCGACATGGATGGCGAGCTCGACCTGTTTCATCGCATGGCCGCAGAGTCCGGACGTCCCATTTCGATCTCGATCGCCCAGGCGGCCAAGCGACCCGATGACTGGCGAACGGAACTAGATCGCTTTGCCGACGCGTCGGCGAAGGGTGTGCAGATGCGCGGTCAGGTCGGCGCTCGTGCCGTGGGTCTGTTGTTCGGTCTCGAGGCAACGCTCAACCCATTCATGTACAGCGACGCGTATCGCAGCATCAAGGACCTTCCGCTGGCAGAGCGCGTCGCGCGCATGCGCCAGGCCGACGTACGCGAGGCCGTCGTCGCCCAGATGAGTATTGATCGCAACGGCGTGTTGGGTAGCCGGGCCATCCACCAGTTCAAGATCATGTTCCGGCTCGGCAACCCGCCGGTGTACGAACCCTCTCCGTCTGACTCTGTTGCTGCGACCGCCGAACGCGAGGGCCGCGAGCCGGCGCAGGTCGCGTACGACTGGCTCCTCGAAGACGAAGGGAAGGCGCTCCTCTACCTCCCGACCCTGAACTGGGCGGCAGGCAACCTCGACGTCGTACGCGAGATGTTGCTCCACCCCGCTGCGGTGCCGGGTCTGAGCGACGGAGGCGCGCACGTCGGGACCATCTGCGACGTCAGTTTCCCGTCCACTCTGTTGCAGTGGTGGGGTCGCGACCGCCCGTCCGGTCGTATACCGATCGAGACCCTGGTCGCCAAACAGTCTCGAATGACCGCGGAGACCGTCGGCCTCTTCGATAGGGGCGTCATCGCACCCGGATATCGAGCGGACCTGAACGTGATCGATTTCGACAACCTGAAACTTCACGCACCGAGGATTGTGAGTGACCTTCCCGCAGGGGGACGACGGCTACTCCAGGGAGTTGACGGTTATCGGCACACATTCGTCGCGGGGGTCGAGATCATGAACAACGGTGAGTCGACCGGCCTCACACCGGGTCGACTCGTTCGAGGCGCACAGACGGCACCCGCCAAGTAACCCACGTCGAAACATCGTAAGGAGACATATCATGCAATTTGGCTATCCCGTCATCAGCGCCGATTCTCACATCACCGAACCTCCGGATTGCTACACGGCGAACATCGACCCGGCGTTTCGGGACCGCGCGCCGCACATGATCACCCACGAGACACGCGGCGACATGTTCATAATTCCCGGAATGAAGAATCCCATTGCGATGGGGCTTGTCGCCGCGGCCGGCAAGCAGGCGGAAGAGATCACCGAATCGGGTGTGTTTTTCGCGGACCTTCACAAGTCGGGCTGGGATCCGAAGTTTCGAGTGGCCGACCAGCGCCGTGATGGCGTGGCGGCCGAGGTGATCTACCCGACCGTCGGGATGGTCATGTGCAATCACGACGACCTTGAATATAAGCACGCATGCTTTCAGGCCTATAACCGGTGGATCACCGGATACTGCAGCGAGGACACCACGCGCCTCTTGGGCGTCGGACAGACGGCATTGCGAACTGTGGACGAAGGAATCGCCGACCTCGAATCCATAAAGGCGCTCGGTCTGCGCGGTGTCATGATGCCGGGTATGCCGGGTGTCGAAGACTACGACTCACCGGTTTGGGACCCTTTCTGGGAGGCAGCCGTAGACCTTGGGCTTCCCCTCAGCTTCCACATCCTCACGACGAAGGGAGCAGGATTCCGGGGGCCGCGTCTCAACGGATTCCTGTCGATCATCCGCGGTATTCAAGACATCATGGGTACGCTTATCTTTGGAAGCGTGTTCGAGCGACATCCGAAACTGCGGGTGGTTTGCGTCGAAGCCGACGCAGGCTGGGTGCCCCACTACATGTATCGCATGGACCATGCGTACAACCGGCACCGCAACTGGATGCAGCCCGGCACAACCCTTTCGAAGCTGCCGTCCGAGTACCTCGCCGAACATATTTATGTGACGTTCCAAGACGACTGGACGGCGTTTCGTCAGGCCAACGACATGAACTGGGAGCGGCTGATGTGGGCCAACGATTTCCCGCACTCGGACTCAACCTGGCCGTGGTCTCAGGAGATGTTGGCGACACACTCCTCCGGACTGACCGACGAGCAGCGTCGGGCCATTCTGAGCACCAACGCCGCAAGCCTTTACGGCATCGACGTCGCAGCTCTCCTCGCAGCTGCGTAGATCGAGTACTAGTTGCGGTCGACGCTGATCAAACCGGTCTGTATCGCTTTGTAGACGGCTTCGCCCCGGGAGTTCACGGAGAGCTTTCGATAGATCGACTTCACGTGATCGCCGACGGTGTGTGTCGAAATTCCGAGCTTCGCGGCGACTTCTTTGTGGGCCTTGCCACTTGCCAGCGCCTCCAACACCGCTGTCTCCTTCCCCGTGAGGGCGACTTCGGTGACGAGGCTTGGCAAGCGTGGGTTGTCGCTGCGCATCCGGGCAAGGATGTGGCTCGCGACCGCCGGGCTGATGGGTGCGCCTCCGGCGAGAACGATTCGCAGCGACTCGACAATCTGGTTGCTGTCGGATTCTTTGAGAAGGTAGCCGTCGGCACCTTCTTCGATGGCACGGACCACGCTTCGCACGTCGGCGAACACGGTGAGCACGACGATTCGAGTGGGACTGGAAACATCACGGGCGCGGGCGATGATGTCGAGTCCAGTGCCATCGGGTAGTCCGAGATCGAGGAGCAGAATGTCGGGCGATGTCGCCAGCAGTGCGTGACCGTCGCGAACGTTCGTGGCTGTGCCGATGAGGGTGAATCCGTCGACATCGTCAATCATCGCGGAGAGGCACTCACGTAGGACGGGGTCGTCTTCGACGATGCCGACAGTGACTGGTTCGGAGTTCACCGGTTCATCTTGATGGATCAACGGAGGCATCGGGTGGTTTTCCATCCCCCGTGAATGGGGGATTTCCCGATTGGTCGCCGCTGCGTAGCATTGCGGTGCGCAACGGCGCTTCTGCGCACGAGCGCGCCGGTCCATTTCCGCGACGGAAGGACCGGCGTTCCCTCGTCCCTTACTTGTCTGCGGTAGCAGTCACCAGCCACGTGGCAGCAGGTAGCGCAAGGCGGCCGCCGATCTGATGCGGTGCCAAGGCGTCGGCCGCTGCAGAAATTGCTGCATCTCGATTCGCTGGTGTTGCCGTGGACAGCCCCGGTGCGGTCCCTGGGTTCTGTTCCAGAAGACGCCGAGCCACAGTTTTCAAGTCGCTGTCGTTGGCGAGGATGGCCTCAGTCGGACCGGGCACGATGTCGACGTCGACGAAGCCCGCCATCGCCAGGATCGAACCGATACGACTCGGGTCGGCCAATGAAAAAGGACTCGGATCGTTCGGACCGGGGGGTGGACCCATCGACAGATGCGGCGCTGCCGCCATGATCGGTACGACGATGAAGGGATTCAGGGGCGGCGCTTGGAAGCAGACGAACCCGAGTCTGCCCCGGCTGACCAACGACTCGTACACGTTGGTGAACGCTCGTGTCGGATCGGAAAAGAACATGACGCCGAACCTCGAAAATGCGACATCGAATAGTCGGGAGCCGAGCGGGGTGGTTTCGACATCACATTCCACGTACGTGACGTTGACGAGACCCGCGCTTCGGTGTCGGGCGGCCGCCAGCATTGTTGTCGACACGTCTACTCCGGTCACCAGCCCCGGGTCCGAGAGCAAGGCGATTGCCCGCGTGGTCGCACCCGTGCCACAGCCGATGTCGACGACGCGATCGCCGAATTTCACGCCAAGGAGGTCGAGAACCGCATTCCCGAACGGCGCGAGCGTCGTGTCGAATTGGTCAGCATGTTCGACCCATGCTTCGCCGACCGTCTCGTTCCAGACTTTTGCTTGTTGGTTTTCCGTCATGGTCGACAGTAGCGCCGCCACCGAAGTTGGTTTGCCGTGGTTAAGTGGGGTGATGAAGAGTGACGATTCGCATCACCCTTTGCTGCGCTCACTGCTCGAAGTCGCCGACATCGATCGACTTTCCGCTGTTGATTTCGGTCCGGGTGATGTGCTTCTCCGCGAGGGCGATCAGGGTGACTTCTTCTTGATCATCATGGAAGGCGACGCGGACGTGTATCGGGCTGACGAACTCCTCGCGACCGTTCATGCTGGTTCTGTCGTCGGTGAACTCTCGCTTCTGACCGGAACTGCGCGTACGTCGTCCGTTGTTGCGCGAACCGCGGTTCGCGCGCGTCGTGGTTCTGCCGATGACTTTGCAGAGCTCTTGGAATCCGACTCGGTACGCGAACATTTCGCAAACCTCGCGGCCTCGCGACTGGCTTCAAACGTGACCGCCGTTTCGTTTACCACAGCAGCTGGGTTCGCCGGCGAACTTCGACCGCTTCTTCCGTCCGACCGTCTCGAATACATGGACCTGCTCTCCAAGCTCTCCCCGGAGTCTCGACGACTGCGCTTTTTCACCGCCTCCCTGCCGTCGGAGAAGTTGATCAACTATCTGCTCGGAATCGACTTCATCAACCACTTCGCATGGGTCGTGCTCGATCGCTCTACCAGCCCACACCAGGGATGTGGCGTCGCTCGGTTGATACGCAGCGACCCCGATCCGTCGCGAGCCGAGGCGGCGTTCGCCGTCATCGACGAGCACCAGGGGAAGGGGATTGGTTCGGTCTCGCTTGGTGCGATCGGCGTCGCTGCAAGTGCGATCGGAGTCACGACGGTAACCGCGCAGATCCTTGACGAGAACACGGCAATGCGCCACGTATTCCAGAAGGCGAAACCGAAGTGGACTCGTCCTGATCGCGGCATTCTCGAAGCAGAGATGTCCACGGACGTCATTTGTTCGCTGCTTCCCGACGATGTCCGACTGGCCTTGACGCGAGCAGTTCGCGGTATTGGTCTCGCCGCCGAAATTGGACTCAACATTCGCGGCTGAGCACGGGCGAATCTCTTGCCTACTTGGAGCGCAGGTAGCGCCGGAAGCGACTGGCTCACCAAGTATCGGGATGAGGTGAGCTGGGTACTGTTTGTCGAAAGGCGCGACGTCGACCCAAGGGCGTACAGTGCGGCATGGACGTTCAGGGAAAAGTTGCTGTAATCACCGGCGCCGCCAGCGGTATCGGCCGCGGGATCGCGCGAAGTTTCGCGCGTAGTGGCATGAAGCTCGTGCTGGCCGATATCGAACAGGGACCGCTCGACGAAGCGGTGGCCGAATTCACCGATCAGGGAATCGAGGCGATCGGTCTGCGGACCGACGTTTCCAAGCTCGAGCAGATCGAAGCGCTCGCCGCGCGAACCATGGAACGCTTTGGCGCAGTCCATGTGCTGTGCAACAACGCCGGAATTGGTATGTCCAATCCAATCGCCGCGACATCGCTCGAGGATTGGCGTTGGACGCTCGACGTTGACCTATGGGGTCCTATATATGGCACGCATGTCTTCCTACCGATCATGGAGCGCCAGGGTGAAGGTCATATCAACTCGACGGCGTCCATGGCCGGTCTGTACGCGGGCCCGTCCCTCGGTGCATACAACGTCGCGAAACACGGCGTGGTTGCTTTGATGGCGTCACTTGAGCGCGATTTCCGATTGGCGGATTCACCGCTGCATGCTTCGGTGCTCTGTCCGGGCCCGATCAACACCAGCATCGTGCACAGCTCACGGAATCGATCGCCGGAATCAGCCGCCCAGCACACCGAAACCAAAGCCGGTCTGAAGTTCTGGGACCTGCTCACCAGATCGCTCGCCGAGGGGATGGACCCCGACGAGGTAGGCCCGATGGTGCTCGACGCCGTCACGAACGACCGGTTCTGGGTACTCACCCATCCCGAGATGGCGTCGGTCGTAGAGAAGCAGGTGGAGCGCATGCGATCGACAGCCGGCCTTACCCGGTAGAACTGTCGCCGAAAAGGCGACCGCCCGACACAGTCGCACAACTAAGGTGCGCGGCATGAAGATCTACCTCGCTGGTCCGCTGTTCACGCAGGCCGACCGAGACTTTCTCGAAGCATGCGCACAGACTCTGGAGTCTCATGGCATCGAGTGCTTTGTGCCGCATCGTATTCAGTTCGAGTCGCTCGACCCCGACATCGTGTACGCCGAAGACGGTGCGGGAGTTCGAGGTGCGAACGCCGTTGTCGCCTGGCTCGACGGTCCGGTCATCGACGACGGCACGGCCTGTGAGATCGGGATCTTTGCTGAGCTGTGTCGACGCGAACCACAACGATATGTGGGCATAGTAGGTTTGGCGACGGACTGGCGGACGATGCGACGCAGGGAAGCCGGGGCTCTTGCGGACGGACTGAACTTGTTCGTCACCGGAGCAATTCGTGCTCACGGTGAAGTCGCATACAGCCTCGATCGCGTGCTGCAGGTGTTACAGGGTTGGCAGGCCAACCTCGAAACGAGGGTGTGACATGTCATCAGCGATCAACCACATCACCTTCGATTGCGCGAACCCTGAACTGCTCGGGCTCTTCTGGGCCGACGCCCTCGCGATGGTTAGTCATCCGGAGAACGAGTCGGGGGATCCCGAGTGGTTGGTCCATGATCCGTCGGGCCGACTACCGGGTCTGTTGTTCATTGCCGTACCCGAAGCAAAGCGCGCCAAGAATCGTGTCCACCTCGATGTGCAACCGCTATTGAATGGTCGCGACCACGAGGTCGAGGTACTGGTCGGGAAAGGCGCGTCGATCGTCGCTGACCATCGCCGACCCGACGGGTCTGGGTGGGTCACGATGGCTGATCCCGAAGGCAACGAGTTCTGTGTCGAGCGCAGCGCCTCGGAGAAGCGGTTCGGGTCACATCAACCTCCGGCGGCTCCTGCCGAACGACCGTGGCCTCGGGTGCACACCGCCGACGAGCGCACCATGCTGCTCGGCTTGCTCGACTACTACCGAGACGGCGTCGTGACCAAGTTGGCGAACCTCGAGGACCCGGCACAGTCAAAGGCATCGGCGGTGCGTTCGAACACGAGCATCATCAGTCTCGTAAAGCATCTTGCGTACGTCGAGGACTATTGGTTCTCGGAGCGAATGACCGGCGTCGTTCCTGAACCGTGGGCGAGCGCGCCTTTTGAGGAGGACGCAGACTGGGACTTCTCGTCGGCGCGATCCGACGACCCCGGCGACGTCATTGCGCTCTACCGCACCGCGGTCGAACGCAGTCGGGCAATCGAAACTCGGCTGGCCCTGGAGTCCGTGTCGGTTGCGAATGCTGACGGACGACAAGACGTGACGCTGCGATATGTACTTGTACATATGTTGGAGGAAACGGCCCGCCATCTCGGGCATCTCGACATCCTGCGAGAACTCGTCGACGGCACGACGGGCTAGATCAGGTCAAGGTAGCGGCCCCGCCCAGTCACAATCATGTCGACATCGTTGTTGGTGCACGTGACGGCCGTCAGAAACGGCCCCGACTTGAGCTCCCACAACGCGACCGGCTCAGCAGCGACGATGGTCGCCGTTCGCGGCCGTGCGGCGATCAGAGCGACCTCTCCGAAGTATTCACCGGCACCAAGCGTCCGGATGTGCTGCCCATTCACCGAGACGTCTGCGGAACCTGAGGCGATCATGTACAGCGTTTCGCCGTGGTCGTGCTGGCGTACGACGACGCTCCCTGCGTCATAGCAGACACGTTCCATCGCAAAAGCCAGCGCGGACACGACACCAGGCGGCGCGCCCTCGAAAAGGTCCGACTCGGCGACGAGCGTGATCGCCTCGGTTCGCTCGATGCCGCGCCAATCGAGAAGCCGGAGTCGGACCTGAAGCGCCGCAACAACGAGGAGCGGAAGCGATCCGATCACCGCGACTGCCGGAACGATTCCCAAAGTCTCGATGAGGAAGGGCGCGCAGATGGACCCGATGGCCATACCCACCATCTGCATAGTTTCTTGGACTGCGTAGACGCGGCCGAGAAGGTGAGACGGGAGGCTTCTCGGAAGCATCGTGCGGTTGCCGGTTTCGATAGTGGCCAACGCCGCCCCGGCGAGTGCTGCGCCACCCATGAACACAATGTTCGGCGTCGTGGCCATGAACACCATGGACCCGACGAACGCGATCGCCCCACCGAGCATCCAAGGAAACACCGCCGGCGGGAGGCGACGGCTTCCGACCAATGTTGCGATGAATGCGCCCACGGAGAAGCACGCTTCACGATTCCAGCCAAGGACGTCGAACCGCTCTTGTCGAACGTCATCGTGATGAACAGCACGCCACGCGATCCAATCACGATGTAGTGAAGCAACCCGAGTCCGATTACCCCGAGCGCGCCTGGCTCGTTGCGAAGTTGCGTCAACAACGGCCCGGAGTCACTCGTAAGTGTGCGTAGTGCATGTTGTTCGAGTGTTCGCTCAGGAGTTCGAATGCCGGCGACGAGCAGGGCCGAGATTCCGGTGCAGACGGCCGCTGTGCCCATCGCCAGCGAAGGTCCGTTTAACGCTAACGCAGCAGCGGCGAGGAGCGGCCCGCTTACGATGCCGGTGAGTTCGGCAACGCGTGAGTTGCGGGTGAGCGAGATCAACTTGCGCGGATCGTCGAGCATCGTTGGGAGAAGTGAGTAGTGGGCGAGTCTCGTGAACGTCAACACCATGTACACGGCCGATGTCGCAGCAACAATCAACGGCACTGCCGCGTTGGCGACCAGCACCCAAGACACAACTGCCAAACATACGGTCTGGGCCACCGCTCCAAGCCGGTATATGCGCACCGCCCCGTAACGGCCGATCAACATCGATGCGAACGGCGTGGCTGCCGCCGCGAGAGCCAGACCGGTGAGGGCCATGGTTCCGGCTCGCGCCGTGCCCCCGGACTGGAAAGCCCACACCAGGGCGGAGATCTGGAAGAGCGCTTCGGCTGCGGAATGCGCCATGACTGCGAGCAGGCTTGTTCGTTGGTTTCTGACCCGCTCCCCGTCGCTTCCGATGCTGCTCACCTACGCCCACCCTATCGCTCCAAATGTCCCGGAGAGTGAGCGAGCCGACCGACAACTGAATTCAACGTCCTCTAAGGTTGACACCGGATTGTCGATTGGCCCGAGTGAAGTCTTGGAAGGAAACAGGTATGAGCGGTGGACTGGTTGGACTGTTGGATGACATCGCGGCTCTCGCCAAACTTGCAGCCGCGTCGGTCGATGATGTCGGAGCAGCGGCCGGACGAGCGAGTGTCAAGGCCGCAGGTGTAGTGATCGACGATACGGCGGTGACGCCGGCGTATGTGCACGGCCTGACCTCGAATCGAGAGCTTCCGATCATTCGAAAGATCGCGACCGGTTCTCTCAAGAACAAGGTGCTGTTCATCCTTCCTGCCGCGCTGCTGTTGAGCGAGTTCGTACCGGTGCTCGTCGAAATCATCTTGATGGTGGGTGGGGCATACCTGTGTTTCGAAGGAGCGGAGAAGGTCCATCACCGGTTCAGCAAGCACGACGAGAATGATGCGCTCGACGAGTTGCCGGCAGCGGCCATCGGGCCAGAGGAAGAGGCGAAGACCATCGCGGGCGCGATTCGAACGGACTTCATTCTCTCTGCGGAGATCATGGTCATCGCCTTGAAAGAGGTGTTGGATGAGGGCTTCGCTTCCCGAGCAGCGATTCTGGTGGTCGTCGGTATTGTCATCACAGCGATCGTGTACGGAATCGTTGCGTTGATCGTGAAGATGGACGACGTCGGGCTGTACATGGTGGAAAGGGGCGGCGCGTCTCAGCGCAAAGTGGGGCGTGCGCTCGTCGTGGGCATGCCGAAACTCTTGAGTGTTCTGTCCACCGTCGGAACCGCGGCAATGATCTGGGTCGGCGGCCACATTCTCCTGGCGGGAACCGACGAACTCGGGTGGCATGCCCCTTATAAGTTCGTCCACAAGATCGAAGAATCCGTGCACGACGTTTCCGGGATCGGCGGAATCCTGAGTTGGTTCGCGAACACGATTGCGTCGACCATCATCGGACTTGTCGTCGGCTTCGCGATCATCGCCGTCGTGTCGCGTCTTCCCCGCCGAGGATCTTCTTCGCACAAAGACACGCACGCAGACACACACAAAGACACGCACAACGACACGCACAACGACACACACAACGACACACACAACGACACGCACGCAGCCTCGCCGAGCGAAGCTTCTGACACGGCGTCGCACCCGGTTTCGGACGCGACAGCCCATACGGCATCGGACACCACGCCACATGCGGTTTCTAACGCGGCAGCCCCTACGGCATCGGACACCACGTCACATTCATGAGGCAGTGGTTGCCTGCGTGGGACGTGTCGCATCTCGCGATCGTCGACGCCGACCGGCCACTTCCCAGCCCGGTCGGCGAGGCGACGCGGAGGCGGGCCGCAGAGTATCGACTCGGCCGTCTCCGAGCCGAGGTCGGTCGACACGACTGCAACGCAATCCTCCTATGACCCGGTAAACATCTTCTACGCCCTCGACGTGTCGGAACCTTGTGGTGCGTTTGGCACGCTTGTGGTGCGTTTGGGCAGCCCGAACGCACCACAAGGTGCCCGAACGCACCACAAGCTCGGGGGGTTTCGTTGTTGCCCGCGGAAACATGGCGCCTGTGGGTTTCGCGTCGCAGAAAGTACGCGGTGGCGGTTACGCCTTGGTCAGTGATCCGTCATTGATCAACGCGTCGAGTTGCCGGGTGAGCACTTTCGAAAACGAGGGGTGGGTCAGCAGCCAGAAGGTGTCGCGCTGGATACCGTCGAGGACCAGGCGTCCGACGTCGTCCGGATCCATTCCCGTGTCGAGGATGGCTTGCACCGTAGCGCCCGCCTTTCCCTCGGCGACGCTGTTCGCCTTCGGCTTGGCGCGACTCGGCCGATACGAGACCGAGTGGCGGCTGATGTCGGTGTTGATCGGACCCGGACAGAGTACCGATGCGCGTACGGGACTCTTACGTCCCCGCAGATCGCGTTCCAAGGTGGTCATGAGCGCCACGGCGCCGTGCTTGGCCACATTGTAAGCACCCATAAATCCTCCACCAATCAAGCCGGCCAATGAAGCTGTGGTGTTGATGTGCCCGACACCCTGTTCCTCCATGATGGGCAGGAACGTCTTCACGCCGTAGATAGGGCCCCAAAGGTCGACGTCGATGATCCAGCGCCAGTCCTCGAGGCGGATGACGTGTGTGGGGGTGGGAATCCCTATCCCTGCGTTGTTGCACAGCACGTGCACGGCACCGAAGCGCTCCAACGTCGTCGCCGCCAGGGCCTCGACGTCTTCGAGTTTTGACACGTCACATCGTTGGCTGGCCACATCGATGCCGCGGTTGGTCAGTTCGTCGACCGTTGCCGCCATCATGGCGTCGTCGAGGTCGGCGATCATGATCTTCATGCCGACGTCGGCAAAGGCGCGAGCCATCCCTCTGCCGATCCCGCTCGCACCGCCGGTGATTACTGCGACCTGTCCTGTGAGTTCCATGGGGCGGAACATACCCGAATCCCGTACGTGTTGTACAAGCTCAACCCATGGCGAGCGCCGGGCGGGGGCAACCGCCTCGTAGCTCTGCGATGAGTCGCGCCGCCTGCAGTGTGGTGCGATCGTTGAGATACGGCCCTACGATCTGGACGCCGATCGGCAGGCCATCGTCGCCCATCCCTCCGGGAACGACAGTTGCCGGGAGGAAACCCGCGCCCGCCGGACCGGTCCAACCGAAGAGATCTTGATAAGGACGCGTCACGCCCTCGATGGCGATGGTTCGTGACCATTGCGGGCTGTGATCGTGAGGAATCGCGCCGCGTGGTTGCACCGGCAGGAGGATGACATCGAAATGTTGGAAGAACTCGTGCCAACGTTGCCGGATCTGCAGACGCCGTTCGTTGTTGGCCAACCACTCGCGATGGCGCGCTGCCGATGCTCGATGAATGAACCCGAGGGGCGTTTCGTTGGTGTCGCCCGCAATCTGTTCTATCTCCTGACGGCTGAAGCTGCCCGCAAGCGCCGAGAACAGCAGCGACTTGAACACCACATCGGCCTTCTCCAACGTGAAGTCCGGACGAGCGTCGGTGTCGACGCGACCGCCGGCTCCTTCGATCGACGCGATGACTTGGGCGAGCACGCGTCGTGTCGATGCGTCGACGGGGCAGTAGGGGTCATCGGTCCACGCTGCGATGCGGAGCTCGGGTAGCGTTTTGGCCCGCGCCGGTGGTAGTTCGAGTCGCCACGCTGGTGTCTGCCACCGATCGGGCCCGGCAATCACGTCGAGCATGGATTCGAGGTCCGCAACCGTTCTGGCCATTGGCCCGACGACGGCGAGGTCGGCCTGGCTCAACGTGCCGGGCATACCCGGAATCTGACCGTGACCCGGCACGATGCCGTAGCTCGGCTTGTGACCCATTACGCCGGAGTAGTGGGCGGGCACACGAATCGATCCTCCGATGTCGGATCCGAGTTCGAGTGGTGTAAAGCCCATTGCGAGTGCCGCCGAAGAGCCTCCCGACGAACCGCCGGGTGTGCGGTCAACATTGTGCGGGTTGTTGGTGGTGCCGTACACGTCGTTGTAGCTCTGAATGTCTCCGGCGAAGATCGGCAGGTTCGTCTTGGCGAACGGGATCGCGCCCGCTTCACGGAGCCGTGCCACGGGCCAGGCATCTTCGGTCGGCACATGGTCGGCGAGGTCAGGCGAGCCCGACGTGGTGACACAGCCGATCGTGGAGAAGGAGTCCTTGATGGTGAGTGGGACGCCGTGCAGGGCACCCACCGCGTCACCCCGGATGGTCGCAGCATCGGCTGCGGCTGCGGCCGCGCGTGCGCGATCGAGGTCCCATTGAACGACGGCATTGATCGGGCCGTCGAGTCGCGAGACGCGCGCAACAAGGTGCTCGAGCGCCTCGACCGAGGACAACTGCCGCGCCTTGATCGCAGCCGCAACTTCGGTGCCGGACATCCAATGGATCTCACTCATATCGGGTCAGAGTACATCGCCACCGACGAGCACAACCATGGAAAGAAGGCGACTCACGACGCGCGAAGCGAGCGATGCTCGACTCGATAGGCTCAGGGCCCTTATGCCTTCCGGACTCGACCCCGAACAACTCGAGGCGGCGACCGCTCCGTTGAACGAGGCGTCGAGCATGCCCGCAGGCTTTTACACCTCTCCCGACGTCTTTGCTCAGGAGGTGCAGCACATTCACCTTAAGGGTTGGATCTTTCTCTGTCGCGACGACATGCTCGCCAATGCCGGTGATTACCGCTCCTTCGACACGGTCGGCGGTCCTGTGATGTTGGTGCGCGGCGCAGACAGCGAGCTTCGAGCCTTTGCGAACTACTGCCGTCATCGCGGTTCGATACTGGTCAACGGCGAGGGAACGTCACGTCGATTCATCTGTCCGTATCACGCATGGAGTTACGCGCTCGACGGTTCGCTGGTGACGTGTCCAGACATGGAGCGCGCCGTCGACTTCGATCGCTCCGACAATGGTCTGATTCCCATTCGAATGGAATCGTGGGCCGGTTTCGTGTTCATGACGTTCAACGATGACGCTCCGCCTCTTCTTGCCCATCTCGGCGACTTCCCGAAGCGGATGGCATCGCATCGATTGGACGAGATGCGCTGCACCTGGCGTGTCTCCATCATGAACGAGTGCAACTGGAAGCTGATTCTCGAAAACGCGATGGAGTCGTATCACACGGGAATCCTCCACCGAGACACGGTGGGCCGACAGGAGTCACGCACGCTGGTGACCGAAGGAGGCTGGCGATGCATCCAGGTGATCTCTGGACGTAGCATCGCGACACTGCCCGGCACTGCGCCGTCGTTTCCGAAGATCGAAGGACTCGACGACGACGCTCGTATGGGTACGTACTTTACGGTGATTCACCCGACCGTGCAGTTCGCGGTCGCTCAAGACTGCATGTGGTGGCTGAACGTCACACCGCTCGACGTCGACCGCACGCTCCTGGAAGTCGGCGGATGCTTTCCCCAGGAATTGGTCGAGCAGCCCGGCTTTGCCGAGAAGGCGGCGCCGTATTACGAGCGATGGGAGAAGGTGGCGCTGGAAGATGTTGGCATCCTCGCTCACCAGCAACGTGCGTTGAAGTCGGTGAAATACCGTCCGGGCCGGCTTTCGTGGCGCGACGACGAAGTCCAGGCCCTCGGTCAGTGGGTACTGCGGCAGCTCCCCTGAGTTCGCCGGGGCAACACCCTGCTACCAGACGAGTGCCTGACCATCGGCACGCGATTCCGAGCCGGCGACGAGGCCTTCGCCGCAACGCCAGATGATCTGGCCGCGACCAAAAGCTGATGGGATGGAGACGACGTTCACGTCGTGCCCGCGAGCTCGGAGATCGGCCACCACCGACTCCGGGGTTCGATCTTCCACCCATACGGTCCGCCCCTGTTCCCAACGCCAGCGGGGGGCGTCGAGCACCGCTTGCGGATGAAGGTGCTGATCGATGGTTCGCATGATGACCTGCACATGGCCCTGCGGCTGCATGAAACCCCCCATCACCCCGAAAGGTCCAACCGGATCGTCGTCCTTGGTCAGGAATCCGGGAATGATCGTATGATATGGGCGCTTACGAGGAGCCAGGACGTTGGGGTGGCCGGTGACCAAACTGAAGTTGGCGCCGCGATTTTGCAGCGAGATACCGGTCCCGGGAACGACGATGGCCGAACCGGATCCCAGGTAGTTGCTCTGGATGAAGCTCACCATGTTGCCTTCGTGATCAGCGGTGCACAGCAACACGGTGCCACCGCGAGGCGGATCGCCAGCCACCGGTGTCGCCGCCTCCGATCCAATCAGCGCTCGACGCGTTGCGGAATAGGACTTGTCGAGCAACCCTCGAACGGGTATGTCCACATGCTCGGGGTCTGCGATGTATGCCTCGGCGTCGGCGAAGGCCAGCTTCATCGCTTCGATCTGCAGGTGCCAGGAGCGCGGATCCTCGAACGACATCTCGCTGAAGTCGAACCCCTCGAGAATGTTCAAAGCACTAAGTGCACTTAGTCCTTGCCCGTTGGGTGGAATCTCCCACACGTCGTATCCGCGGTAGTTCGTGCCGATTGGCTCGACCCACTGGGGAGCATGTGCGGCAAGGTCCTCACCGCGAAGGAGACCGCCTGTTGTGCGGGAGAACGCGTCGAGGGCCTCGGCAAGACGGCCCTCGTAGAAGGACTTGCCGTTGGTGGCCGCGATCTCGCGCAGGGTCGCGCCATGGTCGGCGAGCGAGACGACATCACCCGCCGATGGGCCTTTGCCGCCCATGCCGAACGTGTGGAACCAGCCGGCGAATTCGGGGCCGACGGCGTCACGCTCGTACTGGCGGGCCGCAATCCGCCACGCATTGGCCACCACCGGGCTGACGGAGAAGCCCCCTTCGGCAAGAGCGATCGCCGGTTCGGCCAGCGCCGCAAAGGGCAGCCGCCCGAATCGTTCGTGAAGCGCGAACCACGCCGAAACGGCTCCGGGTACGGTGACCGAGAGCCACCCGAGGTCGGGGACCTTCGTGAGCCCGCGGGCCAAGTACTCGTCTTGGGATGCCAAGGCCGGAGAGCGACCTGACGCGTTGAGACCGTGCAGTCGACCTTCGGCCCAGACGAGAGCGAAGGCGTCACTTCCGATCCCGTTCGAGGTCGGCTCGACGACCGTAAGCGCCATCGCCGTCGCGATCGCTGCGTCGATGGCGTTGCCGCCATTTTGGAGGATCGACATGCCTGCTTGAGCAGCGAGTGGCTGTGCCGTGGCAACCGCGCCCCGTCGGCCGAACATCGACATGCGACTGAGCGGGTACGGGGTTTTGGTCAGATCAATGAACTCCACGCGGCAATTCTCTCAGGACGAGCGACGGCGCTGCACCGGTTCGACTTTCTTTGCTTGCGGCCAGCCGCGATAATGAACATCGAACAACAAGCCCGAAGGAAGGTCAGGTTCCTGTGCGACCCGAAACGCAGCGAGAGCTCGCCCAACAGGTAGTGACATTCCTCGATTCGGGTTCAACCTCGATGGCCGCCGACGTGTTTCACAACCCTGTCGCGGACTACACCGATGTGCACCACCTGCAGGTCGAAACGACGAATCTGTTCCGGGTTGATCCCTTGATGATCGGCCACGCATCGCAATGTGCGAACCCGAGGGACTTCCTGACCCAAGATGTCGCCGGGGTGCCCATTCTCGTCGTACGCCAACGCGACGGTTCTCTGGCGGCGTTTCTCAATGTGTGTCGTCACCGAGGATCGAAGGTCGAGTTCGAGGCCTGCGGTCAGCGAAACTCGTTTTCCTGTCCGTATCATGCGTGGACATATCGTCTCGACGGTACGCTCGCCAGCGTTCCTCACAGTGATGACTTCGGCCCGCTCGACCGAGCGGAGCATGGCCTCGTTGCACTACCCGTGGTCGAGCGACACGGATTGGTGTGGGTCGGGCTCACTCCGGGAACATGCATCGACGTCGCAGCACATCTCGGTCCGGAACTCGACGCAGAACTCGCGTCCTATGGCCTCGAAGGTTTCGTCGTCGAGCGCACCGAAACGCGAACGATCGACCTGAACTGGAAGGTAGTGATCGACGGCTTCCTGGAGACCTACCACCTCGGAGTTCTGCATCGCACAACGATCGGCCCGCACATCCGAACCAACATTGCGCCCTTTCGTTCCTTCGGTGCCCACGGCTGCATGACCGCTGTCCGAACGAGCTTCGAAAAGATCCGCCACGAGGACCTGGCAACGGTCGACGCCGGACAGCATCTGGTTCACGCGTACAACGTGTTCCCCAACTCCGTCATGGTCTGGTCGGGGAAACACATGGAGCTGTGGATCAGCTACCCGGTGCCGGGCCACCCTGCGCAGACCAACGTCACCGTACACGTGTTGGGCGAGAAATCGCATGTCGCCGACGACCCCGGATATTTCGATCGGAACTGGATTGTCGTCAACGACACCGTCCTAACCGAAGACTTCGTGATCGGCCAGAGCATCCAACAGGGCTTCACCTCGGGGGCCCAGACTCACGTCACCTTCGGGCGAAATGAACCCGGTGTCCAGCACTTTCATCGTTCCCTGTCCGAACGGGTCCGGGGCCGCGACGTCGTCGCCACGAGGTGAAGTTTTTTCGGGAAACGATTTGTGTTTCGTGATTCAGCTTTCTATGGTGTGACCGACATCACATTTTCGAGCTGGTACTTACCGGACGAAGTTCAATTCGGTAGTTCCCTAGTTGGATCGGACCTTGAATGGCTTTACTCGACGTGAACGGAATCTCCGTACGATTTGGGGGCGTCGTTGCGCTTGATTCACTGAGTTTCTCCCTCGAACCCGGACAGATCCTCGGGCTCATCGGCCCGAACGGTGCCGGAAAAACCACGATGTTCAATGTGATCAGTCGCGTGTACGAACCGACGTCGGGTTCGTTAACCTTCGACGGGGCCGACCTTGGTGCGGTTCGCGCAGAGAACATCTCTCGACACGGCATCAGCCGCACGTTTCAGAATCTGGCGTTGTGGTCTCGGCTCAGTGTCTTGGAAAACGTGATGCTGGGTGCCCACACTCAGGGACGTAACGGGTTCGTTCGTAGTGCGTTGCGGATCGGCGTGCGCTCCGAAGAACGCCGACTTGCCAAGCGCGCGTACACAATCCTCGACGAACTTGGCCTCGCTGACATCGCGTTCCAGCCGGCCGCCGGATTGCCCTACGGCACCCTCAAGCGTGTCGAGATCGCCCGAGCGCTGGCCAGCAATCCGAAGATGCTGATGCTCGACGAACCGGCCGCCGGACTCACCCACATCGAGGTCGACGAACTCGGTCAGCTGGTCAAGTCGCTGCGTGACACGTACGACCTCACCGTGCTGCTTGTGGAGCACCACATGTCGATGGTGATGGCGATTTCCGACAACATTGTCGTCCTGAACTTCTGACGCAAGATTGCAGAGGGGGTGCCGGCCGACATCAGCCGAAACCCCGACGTGATCGAGGCGTACTTGGGCGGTGCGGCATGACCGCGCTCTTGGCGCTCAAGGGCGTGCGGGCCAGCTACGGCCCGGTCGAGGCCCTTCACGGCGTCGACTTGGAAGTGGCAGAGGGCGAAGTCACCGTGGTGCTCGGTGCCAACGGAGCAGGAAAGACAACGACAATTCGCTCGGTTTGTCAGATGGTGTCAACGTCGGGTGAGATCGTTTTTGACGGCACCTCACTTGCGGGGAAGAACACCACCGAGATCGCTCGAATGGGTGTTGCCCATGTGCCGCAGGGGAGAGGAACATTTGCCGATCTCACCGTGGAAGAGAATCTCGAGGTCGGAGCGTTCCGGCGCAAGAAGACCGATCTCACGAAGGACTACCTCTTCTGGTACGAGATCTTTCCCCGACTCGGAGAACGACGATCGCAGATCGCGGGCAGCCTTTCCGGCGGCGAACAACAAATGTTGGCGGTGGCGCGGGCGATGATGAGCCAGCCGAAACTGTTGCTGCTCGACGAGCCATCACTCGGTCTCGCGCCGATCATCGTCGCGGACCTTTTCCATCGTCTAACGACCATCAAGAAGGAGCAAGGTGTGACGATGCTTGTCGTCGAACAAAACGCAACGCTGGCGTTTGACATTGCCGACCGCGCCTACGTGCTCGAAGCCGGAGAGGTCGTCCTTTCGGGGACGGCTGACGAACTAAAGAACGACGATGCGGTGCGACGTGCGTACCTCGGTTATTAGGAGATATCGGTGACGCTTCTTGAGCAGGTTCGTGGAGGCGACCGATCGATGCTTGACCGGTTGCGAGACCGATCGAGCGAGATTGGTTCGCGAAGTTTGATCATTACAGGCGCGCTCGTTGTTGGACTCTCGGTGACCTTCATCGCGATGGAGGGCCTGAAGCTCTTCTGGGTCCGGTTCCTCGACGCCCTTGCCAACGGATTCATCTACGGCGCCGTTGCGCTCGCTCTGGTGCTCATCTACAAGGCAACCGGCGTTATCAACTTTGCCCAGGGCTCAATGGCGATGTTCTTCTCCTTCTTCGCGTGGGTCCTCGCTCGTGAGCAAGGATGGCCGGTATGGCTCGGCATTTTCACATCGATGGTGGTGTCGGCCATCTTCGCGGCGATCTTCGAGCGACTATTCATCCGACCATTCGACCCGTCGAATCACCTTCCGATCACGATGGTCACCATTGCGCTTGGCTTTGCGCTCGATGGCACCGCAATGTTGCTGTGGAACGCTGACCCCAAAGGTTTTCCGAGCCCGTTCCCGTCAGACCCGAAAACGCACTATTTCGATATCTTCGGAGCTCGGCTTTTCTATTCGACAATCGGCATCTGGCTCTCGGTGATCGTGATTGCGGTGGTCGTTTCGCTTCTCCTAAGCCGAACGAAAATCGGCTTGGCTTTCCGTTCGGTTTCGTCCAACCTTGAATCAAGTCGGTTGGTTGGAATCAGTGTCGGACGAACGCTTCAGTTCGGATGGGCTCTCGCTGCGGCGATCGGAACCCTCGCCGGCTGCTTGGTCTTATCCGACAGCAAGTCACTACTCGACCCTTCGTTCATGGCCAAGATCTTGGTGTTCTCCTTCGCCGCCGCGATCATCGGCGGGCTTGACAGTTTGGTCGGCGCAGTCGTCGGCGGGATACTCGTCGGCCAACTCCAAACCATGCTCGGGGGCTACGTCAAGTTCATCGGTTCGGATCTGGTCTGGAGCTTTACCCTTGTGCTTGTGATTGTCGTGTTGCTGCTGCGACCCAACGGGTTGTTCGGCAAAGTCAGAGTGGAGCGAGTCTGATGGCCATGTCGATCGTTCAGGGTTCACCGAAGCACCGTGTCTATGTGATTGGTGCGTGGATGATTGGAATACTGTTTCTGATCGCCCTCCCGTTCATCAAGTTGCCCGAGTTGTTCGGGAACCCGACCGGTCAGATGCTGAACTGGAACAAGGTGCTCGCCTACGCGGTCGCCGTCCTTGGCTTGAATCTTCTTGTCGGGTATTCCGGCCAGATTTCGCTTGGGCACTCGGCGTTTCTCGGCATCGGTGCCTACCTGACCGTGATCTTGGTTGAAGACCACCATTGGAGTTATTTTGCGGCGCTTCCGGCGGCCTTCATCTTGCCGTTTGTCGTCGGCTGCCTTGTTGGACTGCCAGCAATTCGCATCAAGGGCCTGTACCTCGTGGTGGTTACGTTCGCGCTCGCGATTGCGTTCCCGACCATTGTGCTTCGCTTTGCGAGTATCACGGGCGGATCAAACGGCAAGAATGTGTCGGGCACACTCGAACCGCCGTCGTGGACTCCCTTCGATCCTTCGGAGCGCCTCGATCCGCATCGGTACCGGTACTTCGTGCTTTTGATTGTTGCTGCAGTCATGTTCATCCTTGCCCGCAATATGATCAAAAGTCGCGCGGGCCGCGCCCTCGTTGCGCAGCGAGACAACCCGTTGGCGGCGTCCATCAGCGGAGTGTCAGTTCCGGTGAACAAGGTGATGATGTTTGGGATGAGCGCCGGTTTTTGTGGGGTGGCCGGGTGGATGCTGATTGTGAACCTCCCATTTGCTTCCGACGTCAGCTTTGGAGTCGGGCTGAGTATCGTGCTCATCATTGGGCTGGTGATGGGCGGCGGCGCCACGGTATCGGGGGCAATCCCGGGAGCGGTCTTGGTCGTGTTATTGAACTACCTGCTCGAACAGCTCACGGAGAAAGAAAAGGTCGGGCCCTTCGACATGCATTGGCTGTCGACACGGCAGGGAAAGGGTGGAATCGTGGCGATTGCGTTCGGTTTGATGCTGCTGCTCTTTGTGTTCCTGCTTCCCGGAGGTGTCATCGAGGGCGTCCGGCGATTTCGGGCCAAGTTGGTTCGTGTCATTCCAAACCCGTCGTGGCTCTCTGAAATTGCCCGAGCCGGGTCCTCTCCGATTCGCAAACCGATCGGTTCCCACGAAACGATCGGTTCCCACGAAACGATCGTGAACGAAACGATCAACACTGCCTAGGCACACCAAAGAAAACTCACTACGAATTGAACGAAGTCACAAACACCGAAGTACACCTAGCAAAACTCTCGATCCTTCGAGACCAAACAGGGGGACAAGTATGAAACCAACTCACCATGGCATTCGCAGAAACGGACGGATCGCCGTAGCGGCGATCGTCGGCGGAGCGTTGATCCTGAGCGCCGACCCTTCGATGGGTGCCGCGAAGAAGACGACGAAGAAGAAAGTGACCACGAAAGCAGGCGTGGCCACGACGGCCGCACCCACCACCAAAGCGGCCGTCGCCGCAGCCGGTGGACTTGGCAAGCAGGCTGACGGTACATACCTCGGCAAGAGTGGATTCAAGCTCGACCTGAAGAATTGCCCGAAGGACTACGACGTCAATCAGGGTATTACGGACAAGGAAATTCGATCCTTCATTTCGCTGCCGAAGTCTGGGCCGCTCGCCGGGTTCGGCCTTATTGCGGACGGCATGAACAGCTATTTCAGGTACGTCAACGACGCGGGTGGTGTTGCTGGCCGCAAGATTCTCCTTGACGCGAAGGACGACTTGTACGAGGCCGCAAAGACCAAGGCCAACGTGGCCGAGGCAATCGCCTCGGGCAAATATGCAGCACTCGTCACAACCGTTGGCACGCCAAACAACCTGGCGATCTGGGACGACACCCACAAGGAATGCATGCCGCAGCTGCTCAACGGCACGGGGGCTGCGCAGTGGGGCGATGTCGATGGCCACCCGTGGACAATCGGTATGCAGCTTGACTACACCACCGAAGCCATCCTTTGGGCAGAGTGGATCAAACAGGAGTTCCCGAACGGCGCCAAAGTTGCGCAGCTCACCTACAACAATGACTTCGGCTTGAGCTACAGCCGTGGCTTCAAAATTGCGATCAAGGGGACGAACATTTCGGTCGTGAAGGAGGAGCTGCACGAGGCCTCGACTCCGAACCTCACGAATCAGTTCACCAACATCGAAGCTGCA
>JANOWU010000129.1:0-9258 GCA_031418035.1 Acidimicrobiia bacterium | reverse complement strand
GTTGGTTGCGATAAGATATGGGTGTGGAATCGTCTCTCGACCACTCTCTTGAGCTTGCCGGGTCTGCGGCATTGTCGGCGGTGTCTAGCCTGCGAAAAGGCGCTGTCGTGACTGCGGCGAACGTAGCGGCAGCACGTGCATTGGTTGATCGATGCGACAAACTATGCACACATATTGTTGCCACGTTTGCTGAGTCGCCGACGATTCGTGAGGACGGGTATCGCAACGTTTCGGAATGGTTGGCGTTCAACACTCATGCGCGGCCTACCGAGGGTGAGCAGCGTGTCGCCCATGCTCAGGTCTACGCAAAATTGCCCGGGTGGTCCGACGCTGTTGATGCGGGCACGATAGGTGTGTCACACGTGAGTGTCGTCGCGAAGGTGCTCACGAAGGCGCGTCTGCCGTTTCTCGAACGTGACGCCGCGGACTTGCTGGTGTGGGCAGAAACTTTCACGTTCTCGAAGTTTCGACAAGTGGTCGCGGTGTGGGTTTCGCATTGTGATGATGCGTTGGGTGATCCGACGTCGGAGAAGGAACATGAGGAGGCGAGGCGGGTGCAGTTGTCACCGACGGCGGGTGGCATGTGGATCCTCAACGGGTTGCTGGATGCGCTCGGCGGCGAGGCGTTATCGAAAGCACTTGAGGCGGCCATGCCGAAACCATGCGAAGGCGACAACCGGACACCGGCGCAGCGTCGACACGATGCACTCATCGATATTGCGCATGAGTCGTTGGCGAACGAGGGCCGCCTAACGGTTGGTGGTGAACGGCCACATGTGACCGTGACCGTTGATGCCGCATCCGGTATTGCGCACACGTCGCAAATGGTCAGGTTGTCGTCGTTCACCCGCGACATGCTCCTATGTGACTGCGTGACCACAAGCGTGTGGCTGAGCGCGGATGGCACACCGTTCGATGTCGGCACTCCCACCTCGGAAGTTCCGGCCCGGAATCGCCGGGCGATCATGGTGCGTGATCAGTGCTGTCGATTTCCGGGGTGTGATCGTCAGGCGCGGTGGACTGATATTCATCATGTGAAGGAACGCAGGAATCGTGGAACCCACGAACTCACGAATCTATGTGCGCTTTGCAAGTTCCATCACCGCTACGTGCACAAACACAAGCTCAAGATCAGCTGGGATCGCGATAATGCGAGCCTGATCTTCGAGTGGCCCAACGGCCGCACGGCGAACAGTCCGCCGCCGCCGCAAGTCTTGTTTGCCCGCTGAACCAGGTAGCACGGTCCGGTATCGCTTCGTTTTGCGAGGCAGTACTGGTCCGCGGGGTTTTGCATGGAACGGGTACTGTTTGCCTGCCGGAAGGAATGGACTGCGGAACCGGCACACGACGACGGAACGGATTGAGCCGTGACACTGTCCGTGAGCGAAGTTCAAGAGCTGCTCCAAGGGAGATTCCTAGCCCTTGATGAATTTCGCATGTCTGCTTCCGAGCTGCTGCTCCGTTTGCAGTGGGGCTCGATCGAATCGCCAGACCGATTGACCTGACGTTTACGGGGTTGGTTGCCGTTCATGCCTATCCGTCCAATCCTACGAACGAACAAGAAGAGTGGCTCGACGATGCACAAATCGGATCCTCGATCGGTCTGACTGATGACTTAGGGGGGTCGACTTGGGAATTTGGGAACCGGAATCAGGTTCGACAATGGCGTCTGGCTCGACGTCGTGCTACAGCGCGAGTTGCAGGCCGCTAGCGTCGTCACGTGCCTTTCGTTGCCCTCCCCGACGTCGATCTGTTCTACGAGGAACGTGGGAGCGGACCTGCGCTGCTCTACGTCGGCGGCACAGGCTCTGACCTTCGCAACGCGCCGAGCCCACTGCGGATGCCCTTTTTCACCGGCTTTCGTGGCGTCGCCTTCGACCACCGGGGACTCGGACAATCGGTTCCCCGATCCCCAAACGCTCAGCCGACGATGGCGGACTTCGCGCACGACGCGATCGCGCTTGTCGACCATCTCGGCATCGATACTTTCTCGCTGGTGGGAGTCTCATTCGGAGGCATGGTCGCTCAGGAGATCGCTCTGTGCGCTCCCGAGCGCGTCGAGAAGTTGGTGTTGATGTGCACGTCGAGCGGGGGAGCAGGAGGATCCTCCGGACCGTTGCACGAGATCTATCGACACGAACCTCAGATTCGCGACCGCGAGCTGGCGGCCCTGATCGATTCGCGGGCAGGAACAGATCCCGATGTCGACGCATTCCTGGCCCTCATCGCGTCGAATCGCCCGCCATTGATCGTTACCGAAGGATTGCTGCGCCAACTCGACGCCCGGGCTCATCACGACACCTGGGATCGCCTGGCCAACCTCACGATGCCGACGCTGATTGCGGCCGGCCGCTTCGATCCTCTGGCGCCGCTGGTCAACGCTGAGGCCCTCCATCGGGCGATTCCCGGGTCGATCCTGCACACCTACGACGGCGGCCACCCGTTCTTCTATCAGGACCGCCAGGCCTTCGTCGATGTCGCAACGTTCTTGACCGCAGACCAACGTCGGTAGAGTCAATCGCACCCCGGCGACCAGTCAGGTTCGCCCAAACATTCGGAGAGTGTTTTCCAGCCATGGCCACCCAGCATCTGATCTCGCCGATCGACGGCTCGACACTCGCAACCCGCGACACCGCAACTCCCGACCAGATCGAACACGCGCTCTCCATGGCCGAACGTGCCCGAGCGGGTTGGCGGGCGACACCGTTGCAGGATCGCATCGCGCTCGTTGAAGCATGGGTGACCTGGTTCGAGTCCAACGCTGATGACATCGGCCGCGAGCTGTCCCAGCAGATGGGTCGCCCGATTCGCTACACGCCGAACGAAATACGTCGGGGCTTCCAAGAACGCGCCCGCCACATGAGTTCGTTGGCGCCGAAATCGCTGGCCGACGTGGCCGTCGAACCGAAAGACGGATTTACGCGCTTCATTCGCCGTGACCCGGTCGGCACGGTCTTCGTGGTCGCGCCGTGGAACTATCCGTATCTCACCTCGGTGAACACCATCGTCCCTGCGCTGCTCGCCGGAAACACGGTGCTGTTGAAACACGCGCAGCAGACGCTGCTGTGCGGGGAACGCTACAGCGAAGGTTGGTCGGCGATCGGGGGACCCGAGGGTGTGTTTCAAAACATCGTCACAACCCACGCTGATGTGGCCCGCATCATTGGCGATCCACGCATCGACTTTGCGGCATTCACCGGGTCGGTGGAGGCCGGGCACGCAATCCAACGAGCAGCGAGCGATCGCTTCATCGGAACCGGGCTCGAACTGGGCGGCAAGGACCCCTCCTACGTCCGACCCGACGCCGACATCGCCTACGCGGTCGGTGAAAACGTCGACGGATCATTCTTCAACTCGGGACAATCGTGCTGCGGCATCGAACGCGTCTACGTCCATGCCGACGTCTACGACGAGTTCGTCGCCGGGTTCGTCGAGGCAACGCGCAGCTACGTTCTCGGAAACCCGCTCGACGATGCGGTCACCATTGGGCCGATGGTCACGGCGAAGGCCGCAGGATCAGTACGTGCACAGATCGATCAGGCGATCGCGCGAGGAGCCCGAGCCGCAGTGAGCGAGTCCGACTTCGGTGCGGCGAAACGGGGAACACCCTACGTCGGACCGACCGTCCTCCTCGACGTCGATCACTCGATGGACGTGATGGTCGAAGAGAGCTTCGGGCCGGTCATCGGCATCATGAAGGTCCGCTCCGACGACGAAGCAGTTGGGCTCATGAACGATTCCAAGTACGGACTTACAGCGAGTGTGTGGACCGCTGACACCGACGCAGCTCTCGCCATCGGGGACCGGATCGCCACGGGCACCGTGTTCATGAATCGCTGCGACTACCTCGACCCCGCCCTGGCCTGGACCGGCGTCAAAGACACCGGCCACGGGATTACGTTGTCGGAGCTCGGTTTCGGCTCATTGACCCGCGCAAAGTCATTCCACCTGAAGCATCTTTAAGTGCACCTACTGTTTGTCTGGAATTTGGTATCGAGATACCAAGGTAGACACGTACGTCGGATTAGCCTCGGATAATGGCCGTATTCAAATATCGCGCGGATCGTCCCCGTGTCGCAGTGTTCGCCACGATCTTCGCTATCGATGTGGCCGTCTACCTGACCGTGGACCAACCCGTCGTCTTGCTGTTGTACTTCGTCGCCGGAATACTGCCGAAGGGCGCGGTCTGTGCGTTCAATCATCATCACCAACACCTACCGACGTTTCGCATCGCAATCTTCAACCGGGCCCTCGAGATCATGTACGCCCTTCAGACTGGTGTGAGCAGCCACACGTGGGTACTGCATCACTCGGTCGGTCACCATCAGAACTATCTCGATCAGGACAAGGACGAGTCGCGGTGGATGCGCAAAGACCGATCAGTCATGGGTCAGGTCGAGTATTCGTTGATGACGAGCGCAACGTCGTACGTACGCGCATGGCGGGTGGGGAAGAGGTACCCGAAGTACCGGAGAGTGTTCGTGGTGATGGGAGTCATCACCGCATCGATCATCGCGGGGCTCGTGGCCTATCGGCCGGTAAGCGGGCTTATCATCTTCGTTCTGGCGCCGGGATTTTCGTTGTTCGGCACCGCGTGGGCGACGTACGCACACCACAGCCGACGCGACACCGAGTCGCACTTTGTGGCGTCGACCAACGTCGTACAGCCCCTCTATAACTTCTGGACGGGCAACCTCGGGTACCACACCGCGCATCACTACCGCCCTGGCGTCCACTGGTCGAAGCTCCGTGAGATCCACGCGAGGATCGCTCACCAGATTCCCGCCGACGCCTACGTGGAAGCCGGTTGGCCGTGGCGATTGGCGGGGAAGAGCGTCCCCGTGGGATTGTCCACTCGTGGCACAACGTGAACTGATAACGGACCCTTTCACCGACATCATCGTCGAGCGCGTCGGCAACGTCGATGTGCTGACCATCAATCGTCCCGAGCAGCGCAACGCCCTGACGTTTCGGACCTATGACGAACTCGAAACGGCGATCCGCACGACCACCGCCCGATGTGTCGTAATCACCGGCGCCGATCCGGCTTTCTGCTCGGGCGACGACGTGCGCGCGGTCATGGGCGGAGGCGACAAGAAGGCGGATGAGACGATTCGAGTCGCACGACTGACCCCCGCCGCCGGCGCACTCCTCAAGACCGACGTCCCGGTGATTGCGGCCGTCAACGGCGCCGCAGTGGGGTGGGGTATGGAGCTTGCCCTGATGGCTGACCTTCGGGTGGCCTCGGAGCGAGCGAGGTTCGGTGAACTCTTCGTCCTTCGTGGACTGTGCACGGACGTTGCGGGCATCGGTCGGTTGGCCGGTCTCGTGGGTCGCGAACGCGCCGCCGAGCTGTTGTTCACGGGCGACATCATCGACGCAGCGACCGCACAGTCCCTCGGGCTCGTGAGTCGCGTGGTGTCACATGACCAACTTCTTCCCACGGCACTCGAACTTGCAACCAAGATCGCGGAACGTCCTCCGCTCGCGGTACAGGCCATCAAACAGGGAATGCGCCTCGCGCTCGATCCCGACTGGGACAACGTGGGGGAGTGGGTCGCGACGACGCTGACCCGCCTGTTCAAAACCGACGATCACCGCGAGGGCGTGAAGGCGTTCCTGGAAAAGCGGCCGGCGGTCTACGTCGGGTCCTAGTTCACCGCGGACCCGCAACGGCGACACCGCCAGCACCTCAACTACTAGTTCGGGTCCTCCTCGTGACCGGGGCGCTCACGTAGTAAGCCCTCATAGATATCGGCAGCCGTCGCCCGACCTTCGATGACCGAGTGGATGTATGCGGAGATCGGCATCCGAACCTTATAGCGCTCGGCCAGTTCCATGACCAGGCGAGCAGTTTTCACGCCTTCGGCCACCATGTTCATTTCGGCAAGGATGTCGGGAAGTGTGCGTCCCCGGCCGAGTTGCTCGCCCACATAACGATTGCGACTCTGCGGGCTCGAACAGGTTGCGACCAGGTCACCGAGCCCGGCGAGTCCGGAGAACGTCAGCGGTTCGCCGCCCATCGCAACCCCGAGCCTGGTCAACTCGGCAAGACCACGGGTAATCACCGCGGCGCGAGTGTTGTCGCCGACCGAAAGACCTTCGGCCATACCGGCCGCGATAGCGATGACGTTCTTCAGCGCGCCGCCCACCTCGCAGCCCACGACATCGTGGTTCGTGTACACGCGAAACATTCCGCGATGGAGAACTCCCTGCAGGGCCTTCGCGACCTGAAGATCTTCCGTGGCGATCACGCTGGCGGCAGCCTGTCCGGCCATGATCTCTTTCGCCAGGTTGGGGCCGCTCAACGCCGCAGCGGGGTGGCCGGGCAACACGTCTTTGATGATCTCCGTCATACGAAGAAGCGAGCCGCTCTCGAAGCCCTTCGTCAACGACACCACGGGCACCCATGGTCGAAGATGGGCTTTGGCCTGGGTGAGCACCTCGCGGAAGCCATGCGAGGGAATTCCCACGATCAAGACGTCGGCGACTGCGACCACCTTCTCGAGATCCGCCGATGCGTGCAACCGCGTTGGGAGCTCGAAGCCGGAAAGATAGCGGGCGTTCTCTCGTTGTGATTCGATGTGATCGGCGACGTCGGGGTCACGGGCCCACAACATCGTGTCATTACGGTGGGCGGCGACGGACGCAACGGTCGTGCCCCACGAACCAGCGCCAAGAACGGATATACGCATGGGCATGGTTTAGCCCATTCCCCTCACTGCTGTCTGCTTCAGCCTACGGAGGCGGGTACCAATCGAACGCGTTAGTGGAGACCCGCACGCTGTAAGCCCCACATCTCGGCGAAGCGACCGGCGGAGGCGAGGAGGTCTTCCTTGTTTCCTTCCTCGACGATGCGACCGCCTTCGAGGACAACGATCCGGTCCATGTCGTTCAGCGTTGCGAGTCGGTGCGCGATCACGATTGCGGCGCGGCCCTTCCACAGTTCAGCGAGTGCTTCCTGGATGCGTGCCTCGGTTTCGGAGTCGAGCGCCGATGTGGCCTCGTCGAGGATGACAAGGTCGGATTGCTTGAGGAATGCACGAGCGATCGCGATTCGTTGGCGCTGTCCGAGGCTGAGTTTGATGCCACGTTCGCCGACAAGGGTTTGATACCCGTCGGGAAGTGACTCGATGAAATCCGAGATGTTGGCCTGTACGGCGGCTCGTCGAATTTGTTGCGGATCAACGGATCCTGACTCGGCGTAGCCGATGTTGTATTCGACGGTCTCTTGAAACAACGACGTGTCCTGTGGAACGTAGGACTGCAGTTCGGAGAGTTCTTTTGGTCCGACTGTCCGGCCGTCGACGAGCACTTCGCCGCTGGTAGGCCGATAGAAGCCGAGCAGGATCTTGACGAGGGTGGACTTGCCTTCGCCGCTGCGTCCAACGATGCCCAATCGCTCGCCGCGGCGCACCGTGAAGCTGACATCGTCGAGCACGAGCCGGTCGGGTTCGTCGGGGTAGGCGAAGCGCAGATTGCGTACCTCAATTGTTTCAATAGGACGCAGAGGTGTTGCGTCTCGATCGGGCGCTTCGACAAGATCAATTGCTCGGCGCGCTGTTTGCGGTCGTGCCGGATTGGCGACGATGTTGCGACCGGGGAAGAGATAGCAATAGGCCTCGCGATAGGCGGCGGAACGGTCGATCCACTCTCCAAGATGGTGGACGACGTTCCAGTACTGGTTCGTGAAGTCCATAAGTACAGTTATGGATACGAACATTGCCGTGAACGAGATCGACCCGCGGTCGAACTGGTACCAACTGAACCCCATCACTGCGCCCCATAGCACCCCGCGGATGAGCATCGATGAAACACCCCAGTACGTCGTGAGGGCGTACCCGAATCGGATGTCGTCGCGGATCAGTCCGTCGAGTTGTTGGTCGTTGCGTGCGATCTCTTTGTGGTGCGCTCGGAATGAGAACACGTTTACGAAGTTGGAATAGGAATCGAAGACGCGTCCGGTGTTGGTCGCTGTGTTGTTTGTCAGATGTCGTTGTCGGGCGTTGACTGGTCCGGCGACGAGGGCAAGCACGACGCCGGCACCGACCAGGAAGGCCACGTAGACGACGGCGTTTCCTTTCGCGGTAGTCCAGAGCAACACGACGTAGACCGGGATTGTTGAGAGAACCGGGAGGAAGCCGTAGTGCGCGGAATCGAACAGCGCTTGCACGTGCTGGCGCAAGTCGTTGACGAAGCTGGCAACCTTGCCTGACGGTCGATCGACGAACCGCTGATAATCCTCCGACCAGACCGTGTCGAACGCGAGTCGCTTAAACTCATAGGTAAGTGGATTTACTTTCGCCGACACGTAGAAGTCACAAGCCGTCCACAGCGCAAAATGGATGAACCCGGTAGCGAACAGCAATGCGAGGAAGCGACCGGCACGGTCAGGTTCGTCGATTGAGGTCGCCAACTCGGCGAGGAAGTACGGGTGAAACGCCGGCAGCACGGCGGCCACCGTCCGCATCAGGGTGGACACGATGATCGGTGTGCGATGTTTGCGGATCAGAGTTCGCAGCGCGGCAAACGACTGGTCGTTGCTGCTCGACGAGGCCATTACCGAAGCCTAGGCCGCTAGCTCCGCCACCCAGCGTCGATTTTGCGTTCGCAACTCGCGCCGCACCAGGCGGACCAGTATTCCGAGAGTTTCGCGAGATCGTCGACGACTTCTGCTTCGTGTCGCGGGTCTCGTCGGAGGTGGCAAAGGAGGCGAATTGTCGCCGGGTCCGTCTGCTTCAGTCTGTAGGTGGGGATGCCGATAGTTCTCCCATGCCAACGCTGCAGGTTCGACGACCCGTGTTTGGCACCGCAGGGGAAGCGGGCTCCGCTGTCGCCCAAGGTGAGTCGATCCTTCGTTGGACTCCCGCCGTGCCTGAACTGAGCAGCGTCGCAAATGCAGTATCGCTCTCCATGCCTTACGTCGAGCCCTATGTCGTGGCCTCCGTCCGAGCCGTACTCGACCGTCTGCCGAACGAACTTGCTCACCAGGCGAGAACCTACTGCGCTCAGGAGTCGGCACACCATGCCCAACACCGCCGCTTCAACGACGCCCTTCGCGTCGAGGTGCCTGCAGTTCGGTTCGTCGAGCGATTCAACGCCGCGGTGTTTCAATTCCTACGTACACGTAGCGAGTCCTTCAATGTGGCGTACGCGGCCGGATTCGAAACGATTGCCTACGCGATCGCTCGGTGGTTCGACCCACGTATAGAGCGGTTCTTTGCGGGGGCGTCGGAGGCACCAGCCAAGCTCTTCCTG
>JANOWU010000128.1:0-43137 GCA_031418035.1 Acidimicrobiia bacterium | reverse complement strand
TGGGGCGTTGGCATCGATTGGAACTGTCGGTGATTCCTACGATAACGCGATGGCCGAATCAACGATCGGACTATACAAAACAGAAATGGTTCGGCCCGAAGGACCATGGCGAGACGTCGACCACCTCGAACTCGCTACCGCTGACCATGTCTGGTGGTTCAACAACTGTCGCATCCACTCCGCGATCGACTACGACACCCCCGTCGAACACGAAGAAAAGTACTACCGTGAAACCCACGCCGGCGAGCAGACCGCTCCCGGACAAAAAGCCCTCCACTAAACCCGGGGCGATTCAAACAGTGACGTGTGCCGTGCCGATCGTGCCCGCATCAGCTGCGTCGGACCACCCGGGCAGTTTCGCGTACACCTCTGCGTGGGCGATGCGTTGTTCGCCTTCACTGGGTCGGGCGTGGGTGTTGTGGGCGAGCCATTCGGAGATGTTGCGGTACCCGTCTTCACGTATGGTCGGTGAGTCTGCGAACGGAACGATGATACGTGTGCATAGCGTTTCGAATCGGTCGACCAATGCTCGGGCGGCCGCTACGTTCGCCGCTGTCACGACCGCGCCGTTTTGCAGGCTCGTGATGGCCGACAGTGCCGCGGACTCGGCAAGAGCAAGAGAGTGGTCGAGGGACGATTCCACGTACACATTGTATCAACGATCACGAACGTATGTTCGAGAAATCTGTCCCAAACAGTCGGAAATCACCGAAACCCCAATCTCACCCGTCGCTTTCCCGCAATGTGGCGCCAGAGATCTGACGGGGCTGGGTGACACTTGGCTTTCTGAGAGCGGTTCCTGAACGTAACGGCATGACTCGCCCCTCGAACTGCGAAGACCGCAGACAGAGAAACCCTCAGAAAAGATGCCCGGGCTACTTCAGTGGTCTCCTAGTTCTTCAGTCGACGAGACCAATCGCCAGCGGCGGGCGCTCGGGTGCAGTAGTTGACTCCAACGGCCACCCCAGGTAGATGAGCGCCGAGATCCGCGCCCCTGGCTCGAAGCCACAAACCGCAAGTGTTTCCTCTCCGGTCGGGTTGGCCGCTGATCCCCAATAACTGGCCAAGCCCGCAGCAGTCGCACCCAGAAGGAAGTTCTGCACTGCTGCAGCCACGGCGTCGCGATCTTCGCCAGCACGGTGGGGGTCGGCATCGACTCGCTGCCCGACAGCAATCACGATAGGGGACCGGAGGTATTTTCCACGTGCTTTCTCGAGGCGGGCGTCGTCGGTCGTCCCCAACGCGCGGAGGTCTTGCGCAACAGCTTCACCGAGCCGTGCCCGGCCGTCGCCAGACACGATCGCGACGAGCCACGGCCATGTCCGTTTGTGGTTCGGAGCCCACGGGATCAGCTCGCAGAGTCGAACCACGAGATCTTGGTCGACGTCGCGAGAGCGGTTGATCGCAAGGTTTGTACGCCGTGTCCGCACGATGTTTTCGAAGTGTTCGAGCGATTCCAACAGGTGTTCGGACATGTGATCCAGTCTGTCGCGCATACGGTAGGTCCGGTGAACAGTTTCGAGAGAGAACTCGACGCGCTCTTCGAGGTCAGTCCGGATCAATTCGTTGAAGAGCGCGATGCGTTGGTGAAACGATTGAAGGTCCAAAAGCGTCGAGACGATGCTGCGGCCGTGCGTTTGCTGCGCCGTCCAACGCCCCTGCTCTGGAGCATGAACCAGGCAGCGCGCCGTCAGCCGCATCTCTCCGAAGAACTGGTTCGGCTGGGTGGGGCCGCGCTTGCGGCACAGGCTGCGCTGCTGTCGGGCGGGTCCGCCTCGACCGTGTTCGAGATCGTGGAACAACGGCGAGACGTCATAACCGGTCTTCTTCAGACGGCGTTGCAGGCAGCCGAGGAGCACGGTCTTGCCACTCCCGCCCTCGCGCCGCAGCTTCGAAACGCGTTCGAACTGGTGTCAGTGAGCGCTGAAGCATCGGCCGCATTCTTGAACGGGCAATTGGCAACGGTGCCGACACAACCTGATGATCCTCCGGCACCTTCGACACCGCCTTCGACACCGCGGGTCCGTCATCTCCACTCGGTAGTCACCGAAGGCGAGTCGGGTGACGAACCGACCGAGACTCAGACTGCCATCGAGACCGAGCCGACCGAGACGCAGAGCGCAACCCAGACCCCAACCGGAGCGACCCCCGACCCGGTCGAAACGGATCATGAGGCGCCATCGCCCGAGGAGCCACCGTTCGACGTGGCACAGGCGCACGCGGAAGCGGAGGCGCACGCCCGCCTGGCGCAACTTCAGACGTTGACCGAGGCGGCAGACCAGGCGAACGCGTCGGTTGCCGAGGCACGAACGAGCTTCGCCGAAACGTCGGTGGTGGCGTTCGAAACCACATCGGCGCTCCGTGATGCGGTGGCGGAGGTGAACAGCGTGGCGGAGAAGATCGCAGCGCTCGAACTGCGTCGCACCGAACTGCTCGAGTCGCAGCGACAGGCCGAGGTCGCGGCGGAGATGGCCGAGGTTCGACGCGGGGCCGCGCAGCAGGTGTTGGAGCAATCTCAGGGGGCGGCGAAGACCGCCGAACGGGCTCTGACGGATTGGCACGCCGGCGAGCCGACGCCCGGCGGGTGATGGCCAGCAGGTTCTGAAAAACCTCCCTTCCGACGTCAGGAAACGTCGCTGACCACTGCTATGTGCCGGGTATCCACCGGAAGTGACCGGTTATCGGCCATTCGAAGAGCACGTCTTCGAGCTGTGCTCCCGCGCCGACGTTGTGAACGATGAGATAGTGCGCGTTGTCGCCGGCGAGCTGGTCGGTGACCAGCCCGGTGTGTGGACGGTCGCCGATCATCCACGTCACGACATCACCGGGGCGATAGTCGAGACCCCGCTCACTTATCGGAAGACTTCCGCCGTTGCGGGTGAAGAACTTTTCGAGGTTCGGGACACGGCGATGATCGATGTTGGAGTCCGCTGACCGTAGTCCCCACCGCGATGGATAGGCCGAAAAGTTTGTACGCATATCAACGTGGACGAGTTCTTGGAGGTCGACGCCGATGCCTCGATACGCTCGGATCAACACGTCGGTGCAAACGCCGGTGGAAGGGGCGACGTCGCCGCCCGGAAATCGAAGCTGCACGTAGGCGGGGTCATACCCGGTGGTTACGCCGACCTGACTCCTCGCCGAATCGATAAGTGTACGTGTAGTTTGGTCAAGGGATGAGGGCAGTTCAGTTGCTGTCGCAGTCGTTTCGACTGAGCGCGAACCATCAGGCGGTTGACCCGTCGACGGAACCGTCGGTGCAGTGAGCGGAACCGTTGGTGTACTGAGCGGTGCTGTTGTGGACGCAACCTGCGGTGCTGCTGTCGACGCAGGATCGGGAGCGACTCCATCGTCGATGCTTGTACACGCACCGCAAAGCAGACCGAACACAACGACGGCGCCGAGCGTTCGTTGCGACACCACTCGTTTGGTCGTGCTCATATGGTCGTGCTCATGAGATCTCCGCGGTCTATCCAAGCAGCTCGGGGGCACGCAGCGTCCGGTGCAGGAACTCCACCTGGAGCTTGAGGAGGTTCTCCGCAACCTCTTCCTGTGGCGTCATGTGGGTGACGCCACTCAGGGGCAGGACCTCGTGAGGGCGTCCGTGCGCAAGGAGGGCGCTCGACAGTTGGAGCGTGTGTGCGGCAACGACGTTGTCATCGGCGATCCCGTGGATGAGCATCAACGGTCTTCGAAGCTTCGCGGCGAGCGGAAGCAGACTCGAGACATCGTAGGGGCGCATATCTTCTGTCGGGTTTCCGAGGTAGCGCTCCGTGTATCCGGTGTCGTAGAGGCGCCAGTCGGTAACCGGCGCTCCCGCGACGGCGGAGTGAAAGACATCGGGGCGCTTGAGGACAGCCAGGGCCGCAAGATAGCCGCCAAAGGACCATCCACGAATGCCGACTCGACTCAGATCCATTTGCGGGAAACGGGAGGCTGCGTCGTGAAGTGCCGAAACCTGATCTTCTAGAACGGGATCAGCCAGGTTGCCGTGGACCATTCGTTCGAAATCAGGGCCCAGCCCCGGGGTGCCACGGCCATCCGTCACAAGGACGATGAAGCCCTGATCAGCGAACCACTGCGAAGATACGTGTGCATTCCTTGTCGACACGACGCGTTGGGCATGTGGACCGCCGTACGGATCGAGAAGTACCGGCAGTTTCGTGAAGCCATCGCCGAGCAGCGCTGGGTCCGACGGCATTAGCACGGCGCATGGCAGCGCAAGTGGCCCGCTCCGAAAGAACACGGGTTTCGGATCGGTGAGGGCCGACTCGGCCAAGTTGGTGAAACGGTGTTCCACGTTGCCCTCGACGGTGATCGAGAAGGCTGCGGTCGGCGTCGTGAGGGTCGCCGCCCGATGCACGACCACTCGCCCCAAGCCCGTTCGGGCCAGCGTTGCATCATGGATTCCCGGCTCCGCCGTTCCTCCCGCGAGCACCGCAATTGCACCCGTCGACACCGTGACTTCGATGACCGCATTCTGCGAAGGATCAGGTGCAACAGCGAGACCCTCGATTGGCCTACTTGCGTTGACCACAGCCACGACGGTGTCGGCGTCGGCGTGCACAACCCGGCGCACCTGCAGGTTCGCGGGAGTGAGTATCCGTCGGACACCACTGGGGTGAACAAGCTCAAGGGCGCTCGTGCGCATCGGGTCGTCGAATTGGTTCCGCTCGGCGTTGGAGGGGAGTCCGGCAGGCGCCTCCGGCCCAACGTGGGCATCGGTCACCGTCGTCAGCGCTCCTCCTCCGTGGAGGACCGGAGTGCCGGGCGTCAACTCGATCCAGACCGGCTCGGATCGTTCGTCGATGGTACGTGTACTTCCGGTTCCGGGGTCGATCAATTCGGTGACCTGGACGGTCTGCGCCCGGTTCATCCACACGGCAACAAGACCTGCTGAGGTCCAGTTGACGTGAATCAGATAGGGCAGTTTGTCCGGACTCGAAGCAACGTCGACCCTTGCGCCGCTCGCGACATCAAACACGCTGAGTCTCACGATCGCGTTATCGCTACCGGCGACGGGGTATTTGTGGACCATCGGTTCACGCGACGGGTTCGCGGGGTCGGCGATGTACCACGTTCGCACCGGCGTGTTGTCGACGCGTGCCGCAACGATGTACTTGGAATCAGGCGACCACCAAAAGCCGCGCTGACGGTCGAACTCTTCAGCGGCGTTGAAGTCGGCCACGCCCCAGCTCACGTTCTCATCGGGGTCGCTGGCGAGAACCCGGTCGTCGGGGTCGGATTGGTGCACGGACACCACCCGCAGCGCTCCGTCGGACACGTAGCCGATCTGTTGCCCATCGGGCGAAAGACGCGGGTCGTATGCACCCGGTGCCGACTCAAGCGCTCGGGCCTCGAAGCCCTCGACGAAGTCGAGCCCGGCGGTTACGACGTGGCCGCCGAGTGTGAACGTGGCAATTGTCGCATGCTCGTCGATGTCAAAACTCGTGATGCCATTCGCTTGTTCGCGGAGCCGCTCACGGCGCGCTCTTTCGGCCGGGGGAAGGTCAGAGTCGGTCGCCCCGCCACCGAAAAGGGTGGTCGGATCACAGGCGATTCGTTCGGTCCAGGATCCATGGGGCGAACGTTCGGCCGTCCACAGACGGTTGACCGGGTCGCTGCCGCCGAGGCCTCGCAGGAACACGATTCGTGAACCATGAGGGGCGATCCGAAAAGCCTTGGGTTCGCCGAGACTGAGACGGCGGGTTCGGGCGTACTGCCGGGGGAAGGTGTCGCTCACGGACCTTCAGCGTAGAGCGCCCGCGTCAGGTGCGTTTCGCTCCGGTGACGAGCGCGACGATTCGTTCCGACGCGTCGAGCAAACCGGCGTCGGCCAGCGCGATCGCGCCGGCGAAGCTGGAGGCCCCGGTGTAGTCGGTGTTGCAGCACTCGGGGCCCGAAGGCTCCGGGCAGGCGAGTTCGAGTGCTCGTTCGATCTGGCGCTCGGTCACGACAATCGGCCATCCACCTGTCGTGAGCATCACGCGAACGAGCGCGAACCAGTCGTACGTCTCGTCGTCGAGGATTCCGGTGGCGAGCGACGAGGGCTCGTCTTCCCAGACCGTCATGAAGTTCGCGCGATGGGTAACCGCGAACGACAGCGCCTCGCGGACAGCCTCGTGAGCGGAAGGATCAGTGAGGGTCTTCGCGACGACGTCGTCGGGGGCGTCAAGGAGGGACTCATGGCCGAGGGACAGGAGCGCTCGTGTGGCAACCTTGCGCCACGCTCGATGAAGCGGGGCACAGCCTTCGGCTTGTACGAAGTGCATCCGCGGAAGTGCGCGCAGCGTCTGGAGCGCAACGGCGTCGGAAAGTCCGCGCGCCACCGACGATCCCAGAGCCCCACCGCCGGTTTGCACGAAGACCCGATCAGGTACGAAGCCGAGCATTGCGAATTGATCGGCCAACTCGTGTCCCAGTGATGCTCCGCCATCGATGGTCAATCCGTTTTCGGTTCCCTGAACGCAGAAGGGAAGGCTGCCTTTCCGAAGTGCATCATGAAATCGGTGCAGGCACGGGTCACCCGGTGGGTCGGTGGCCAGACGAGGAGCCTCAACGAGCTTCGCCCCTAGGTTGAGCAGCCGTTGGCGCACGGGCTCCTTCACCCACGACGGAATGAACACTTCGACGTGTCGTTTCGAGGCCTTTCCAAGTGTGGCTGCAGCAATAGCTGCATTGCCGCAGCTGGCGATCGCAAGTGGTGTGCGCGCTGATATTCTGCGCGCTTCGAGATGGAGAAGGATGCCCATCAAGTGTCGTGCTTTGTGTGACCCACCGACGTTCCCGGTGTCTATTTTGGTCCACACCTCAGCGACCCCGAGGACCTTTGCCGCAGGTTCCAACTCGACGAACGGCGTCACCACGAACCCGGTGTCGATCGTCTGCAATGCAGCATCGATTCGACGAACGAGTGCGACATGGTCGGCATCGGTTGCACCGAGTGAGCGGTTCAACCAGTAGGCGTGTTGCAAGGTGCGATAGCGGATGTACGGGTTGGTTGAATCATCGGTCGGCCATTCGGCGACACCCGCCGACGCCGGGTCCCACTCCAACACGTGATCCACGCCCGGTGCCCGTTCGAAATTCGGGCACCGAAACGGATTTCGAATCGCCGGATCCCCGACATCGACCGCGGCTGCGCAGCCGTGACAACGCAGAACCAGTGAAACGCTCACGCAGTCCCGGTCCGCTGGTTGAACTCGACGATTCGTTCGTCCCATTTGCCCACGAGGTTACGAATTTCGCTCCACCAGGACTGCTTGCGTCGGGCTTCGAAATCCTCGAAAGCGATGTTCTGTTGCTCGACCCACGTGTAGTACCCGAGGTTGAAGATTCTGCTGCGGTCGAACTCGCGCAGTTGGATCATGTTCTCCGTATCGATGGAGCGCAGGTACTGTCCGGCGACCTCAGCGGCCGCAGGGGCATCGAAGCCAGCCGGGTAGTCGCGCGCCAAGAACTTCTCTCGCTCACTTGGATAGAGTTCGGAGCCATCCGTTGCGATGGTGACGATCACGTCGTCTTCGCCATAGTTCATCATCTTGGCCATCTTGATCGCCGACAGGGTGTTGCAGATCGCGGAGTACCCGAAGTGGGTGAGCTGCTCGATGACGGCGCCGGGCACGCCCATCCGATCGCGAAGATATGCCATGCCCGCCGCGGTGTTGAACAAGATGTCGAGGTTGTCCGTGGCCCGGTCCGAAACCGCGACGACGACGTCGGTGTTCATGACGTTGTGAATCAGCGGAATGTGTTTGTCGCCGATTCCCTGGATGTTGTGTTCGCCGAATCCGTTCATCAACATCGTTGGGCACTCCAATGCTTCTGCAGCGACGATCTGCGCGCCGTAGCGCTCCTTGAGATAGTCGCCGGCGCCAATGGTTCCCGCCGACCCGGTCGCACTCGTGAAGGCCCGCAGCTTGAGATGGCGCGTCGCTCCCGCCTGGGCAGCAACGTGTTCGAACACTGTCGAGAGAGCTCGGCCGGTGACGTTGTAATGGCCGATGTAGTTGGCGAACTCACTGAACTGGTTGAGGATCACATTCTGCGGATCCTGGGCGAGCCGGTTGCACTCGTCGTAGATTTCCTTCACGTTCGATTCGGTTCCGAACGTCCGGATCACGTCGTTGGGATCCTCGGTCCAGCGGGCCAGCCATTCGAAGCGTTCTTTCGACATGCCTTCAGGGAGCACAGCAGTGCCTCGGCATCCCATGATTCGACTGATTGCAACTCCTCCGCGCGCATAGTTTCCGGTGGACGGCCAGATGGCGCGCTGGGACGTTGGGTCGAACTGACCGGTGACGATACGAGGGGCCAGAACGGCATACGCCGCCTGGACCTTATGGGCCCGGATCATCGGGAACTTGTTCCCCAACATGACCACGATCGTCGCGGCGACGCCAGTGAGCGAAGGAGGGAGAACGACGTGAACGGGAACGTCGACCCGGCTCTTGCGGTCCGCGCCGTTGAACCAGTGAACACGCCAGAGGTTTGCCGGGTCGCCTGCGTCGGGATCGACGCCCTGCAACGACGCTGAAACCCCGGAAGGCTGCAGTGTCGGATCGGCGACCTGTGCGAACGTGGGCAGTGCAATTTTGCGCTCTTTGAAGCGCTCCACCGCCCGCTCGTAGGATCCCTTGTCGACGAGATCGGCCGTCAGGCCCAGGCGAAGATCGGTGGAGAGTAACTCAGAAGGCATAGCTCTCATACTGGTACAGCCTTTGCACTTTGCAAAGTACCCCTTTACAAAACGTCAACTTCGAGCCCGGGCGAGCACGACGGGGCCGTGAACGCTCGTTGCTGCCCGGCGCGGGCCAGAGCCCTACTTGCCGTGGAAGGTCGGATCTCGCCGTTCGAGCATCGAAGCGATTCCCTCTTCGGCGTCTTTCGTAGCCGAAAGCCAGTCCTGCGTTTGGCGTTCATGGGACAGCTGCTTGCGAACACGCTCGGCGAGGCCGTTGCGCAACGTCTTGCGCGTCGCCGCTACGGCCAACGGTGCAGCAGTTGCCATTTCGTCGGCAAGGGCGACCGCGGTTTCGCGAACCTGGTCCTGGGGCACCAGGCGGTTGGCCAGGCCGAGGGAAAAGCATTCCTCACCGTAGATGCGCCGACCCGTGAGCAAAATGTCGGCGGCGCGGGCGGGTCCGACGAGTTCGGGCAACGTGGTCGAGATTCCGAAACCGGGGTGAATCCCGAGGCGAACAAAGTTCGTCGCCATGAAGGCCTCGGGGCAGATGACGCGGAGGTCACACGCGGTAGCGAGTCCAAACCCGGCACCCACGGCCGGGCCGTGAACCGCAGCGACCATAGGGATCGTCACATTGAACATGCGAACCGCGGACTCATAGAACGGGCCGATCGGCGTCGCCTCGTCGGATTGGACGAAGGCACCGAAATTGTTGGCCCGCTGACCGTCACTCCCGGAGAACTGAGCCCCTGCGCAAAACGACTTGCCTTCCGAACAGACCACGGCAGCGCGCGCTCCATTCGCAGTGGCGGACTCGATCGCATCGGCCAGCGCATTCATGAGGTCGGTGGACGCGAAGTTGTGCGGACCCGCCAACAATTCGACGACGACGACGTGGCCGTTTTTGCCTGCGGTGGTGACGGAAACTTTGCTCATGGCTTCATCGTAGGAGAACTCAACAACTCGGCACCACAACGCGGTCACGGGCACTCGGAGATGTCGCACCACCAAGTGGGCGCGAGGAACTAGTTTCGACGACTGCGCCGCACATGTTCGTCGGCCGAGTGGACGTAGGAGGCTGGAACGAGATGGCTCGCAAAGCAGTAGTGGTAGGAGTCGGACAACAGCGACGCAACCCCAAACTCGATGGTCCTTTTGATCCCCACGAACCAGCCGACATGATGGCAACAGCCACGGGGCGCGCCCTCGCCGATGTCGTCGCGAACGGCGCCAGGAGCGTCGACGCGGTTGTGTCTCGGACGACGCTGCTGGCCTGTGTCGATCCGCTCGCCTGGGGGTATGTGGATTTGTGCACGGTCGTGGCGGACAAGATTGGCTTGGGTACGCCGTACGAACCGATGATGGTTCAACCGGGGGGAAACTCACCCGGTGACCTTTTGAATCGCATGATGAACAAGATCGTCGACGGTGGCGTCGAGGTCGCTGTGCTCACGGGCGCAGAATGTGTGTACGGCCGGCGACGAGCCCGCAAAGAGGGTCTCGTTCTCGATTGGACACCGTTCGAGGGCCATCGGGATTTCTTGAAGGGGCAGCGCGAACTCACGAACGAGCTGGAGGCCCGCCACGGCATGAAGGAGCCGATCCAGTGCTATCCGCTCTTCGAGAATGCGTTGCGCAAGAAAGCCGGCCGCAGCATCGCCGATCACCAGAAGTTTCTCGGTGAGTTTATGGCTCGAAACACCGAAGTTGCGGCCAGCAATCCGTATGCGTGGTTTCCGTTCGTTCAACGGGGCGACGACATTGCGAACGCTTCCCCGGAGAACCGCATGGTCGGATTCCCGTACCCGAAACGCATGAACGCGATCATGGAGGTCGACCTTTCTGCGTCGATCGTGCTCATGTCGTCCGACGAAGCTGATCGCCAGGGGATACCGAGGGAACACCAGGTCGCCGTGCTGGGAGGCGCCGGTGCCACCGACGGATGGTGTCCAACGGAGCGAGAAGACTTCACGTCTTCGCCGGCAATCGCGGCTGCGGCGCGTGAGGTTTTTCGTCACTGTGGATTCGGCGTCGACGACATCGATCTCTTCGACCTCTATTCGTGTTTTCCGAGCGCAGTACAGATGGCGCTCGGTGAACTCGGTGTTTCCACGGACGACCCTCGTGGCGTGACCGTTACGGGCGGCCTCGCGTACGCAGGAGGGCCCGGAAACAACTACTCCCTTCATGGCATGGCAGCGATGGTCGAGCGTCTGCGAAACCCAGCCGACCCAGCGAAGAACGGACTGGTAAGTGCGCTTGGCAATACTGCAACGAAGCATGCGCTGTGCGTCTTCTCGAGCGACCATTCGCGCTGGAACGACGCCGATGGGCTGGGCACGGAAAAGGTGCCCGTCTCGATACGCCCACCGCAGTTGGTCGGCGATCGAAGCGGCGACGCAACGGTCGAGACCTACACCGTCTTGTTCGATAGAACCGCCACTCCACAACAGTCGATATACGTGGTGCGATTCGACGACGGGGCCCGAACGGTTGCAAACGGTCCTTGTACGACTGAGGAAGTCGATCGCATCACGACCTCCGAAGCGATCGGTCTTCGCGGTCACGTCCAGGCGGGCCCGACGTCGGACGACACGAACCGGTTTGTCCTGGTCGGCTCATGAGTGCCGCAACGATCACGACGAGCACCACGCTCGAGGAGCTGAGTGCGTCGGCCGTCGTTACGGAAGACTCCGTGTCCTTCCCCGGCGCACGCCCGCCGGAGCGCTCTCGCGTCGTCGACGCAGACGGCGTCCGGATCGCCGTGAACGAATGGGGGAGTGTCGACGCTCGTCCGCTGTTGCTTGCCCACGGTGGGCTTGATTTCGGTCGGACCATGGACGTGTTCGCCCCATTGCTCGCCGACGCCGGATGGCGGGTCGTTTGTTGGGATCAGCGGTGTCACGGCGACTCGGCGTGGGCACCACTGAGCAACTGGAACGGTGATGCCCGCGACGCAACCTACGTTTTGGCGTCCATCGACGGGCCGTATGCGCACAAACCAATGCCGCTCATCGGTCACTCGAAGGGCGGAGCACTCTCGATCCGGCTCGGCGAAACGCTTCCTCATCGGTTCAGCCACATCGTCAACATCGACGGGATGCCGAGCAGGCGTGCCGCACCGGACGTCTCGGATACGGAACGGACTCGAATGATGGCCTCCGACGTGGCGAGTTGGCTCGACAACCGAAAGAAAATCGCGACGGGAAAACGCAAGCCGGGAACACTTGCGGAGCTGGCGAAGCGACGTGCTGCGATGAACCCTCGGCTCACGATCGAATGGTTGAGTTACCTGGTGACTGTCGGCGCGAACCGCGATGAGGATGGATGGCGGTGGAAGATCGATCCAATGATGCGACCGGGCGGCTTCGGTCCGTGGCGTCCGGAATGGGCGCTGAACTCACTCGCTGCGCTCCCGATGCCGTTCTTCGGTATGTTGGCCTCTGAACAGGAACCGATGGGGTGGGGCACAAAGGTAAGCGAACTTACGGCAAGCCTTCCCCGGCACGGACGTGTGGAACAGATGGAAGGCATTGGCCATTTCGTTCACATCGAACGTCCAGGTCTGGTCGCCCAACGAACCCTGGATTTCATCCAATGAGCGCGGGGTCTTCCGTCTCCTATGTGCAACACGGCCGAATTCGACTGGCCCTCCACACGCTCCGCGAGTCCACTGCGGGCTGGCCGCTGTTGCTCCTACACGGACTGGGCGAGCGTTCACCCGAAGGTGTCGGCCTCGATATCGCCGGATGGAACGGTCCGATCTTCGCGCTCGACTTCACCGGACACGGTGCATCGGAGAGTCCGACCGGGGGAGGGTACTCAGCGGAGGTTCTGATGGCCGACGTCGACACGGCGCTCTCGCGCCTGGGGCCGTGCACGATCCTCGGCCGTGGACTCGGTGGCTACATTGCGCTGCTGATTTCCGGCGCACGTCCTGCCCTGGTTCGCGGTGCCATCATCGACGACGGTATCGGCATTCTCGGAGGTGGTGGATCCCCCGGAAGTATTCACCTTGATGTGCCAAACCGACTGGTCGACGGTCCCGGCGCCCCAGATCCGTATGTGCTCCTCGAGATGTCTTCCGACATTCGACCTGCCGACTACGCCGCGACCTATGCCTTCGCAGCCGCGCAAGCAACGTCGAATCGGATCGCGATCGCGGTTGTCACGCGAGCGCGGCCCTCGTGGCTGGTCGGTATATTGGATCAGTTCGGGGTCGAGCTTCTCTCGCTGACCGACGCGCTCGCCGTGTTCGCCGGTGCTGAGTATCACCACGACTAGGTCGTTTCGGTTTCGTCGGTGATCTTCGATTTCACCCACGGGTTCAGACCCAGCATTGGTGAACCAGCATTCCTAACTGAGGCCAGCGGCACCTTCCCAAGAAGGCGCGCAAACCGCACGCAATACTTCGAACGACGAACCGAGGCAGTGTCCCAAACCCCGGATGAGGGCTTCAGGTATTTCATCTGTACACCGATAAAGGGAACGTGTCCGTTTCTCTTTACGATCTGTTGGAGGTTGATCCGTCAGCCACCAGCGAGTGTATTGATTCGGCCCGCGGCCGTGCAGTTGCCCTGCTGACGGAGAGTTGGATTCGCGAAACGGGGATTCGCCAAGACCACCTCGACGCGGCATGGATGATTCTGCGTCACCCGCAAACCCGCGCCGCGTATGACCGCGCCGTGGCGTCTGGAAATGTTCCGCACCCGGAGCAGATTGTCGAACTCGTCAAACCGAGCGAGAACCGTTCACTCGAGTCGATTGTGGTGCAGCTCTCCGGAGACTGGTCGAATCTTCCGCCCCTTCCTTTGAACGTAAGCGAAGTGACGATGTGGAACGGTGGGCAGGAGCCACCGAAGTACCTTCCGCTGGTGGAGATGGCCCGACACATTGCCGAAGAACAGGCCGCCGCACAGACCCGCAAGGGGCGAAAGCAGCAACGGACGGTCAATACGGCTCTGCATGCTGGGTATCGGCCGACTCGGGTGCCGGCTCGGATTTTCGCGATTTTGGTGTCGCTCGCGATGCTGGCTGTCGTTGGCTACGGCGGGTTCTTGATTTACGGGGAAATGCACAAACCGTTGGCAGGCCAGGTCGGTTTGTGCGTTCGACTGCAGCCAAACGGGACAATCCAGAAATACGTTGTCTGCTCGGATCGCAATGACGGCCAGATCGTCGACTTCGCCTCGATGCCATCGCTGTGCACCTCAGACGTCGCCACCGAAGTCACGGTGGAGGGAGTGGTACAGCCATACGTCTGGTGTATCGACTACCCGAAACCCGTCGCCCTCGGTTGATCGACGCACCGGGACTGACGCGAACCAGCGTCGGCGCGTAGCTATAGCGGCGAGTTGCCGTGGCGCTTTCCGACCAGCATCTCGCGCTTGCTCGAGAGCAGGTCAAGTGACCGAGCGACGAGTCGACGAGTTTCGCGAGGGGCAACGACCATGTCGACGAAACCGCGTTCGGCTGCGACGTAGGGGTTGAGGTACTGCGAGGCGTACGCCTCTTCGTGCTCGGCGCGGACCTCGTCGGATTCGCGACGGTACAAAATCTGGACCGCACCTTTTGCTCCCATCACGGCGAGCTCTGCCGACGGCCAGGCGAGACAGATGTCGTTTCCCATGGTCTTGCAGTCCATCACGATGAACGCGCCGCCGTAGGCCTTTCGCAAGACGACGCATACACGCGGCACCGTGGCCTCGGCGTACGCGAACGCCATTTGCGCACCGTGACGAATCATTCCGCGCCACTCCAGATCTTTGCCAGGGAAGTACCCGGGCGTATCGACCAGTGTGACGATCGCGATGTTGAACGAGTCGCAAAACGCGACGAAGGCCGCACCCTTTTGGGCGGCGCCGATGTCGAGAGTTCCGGCGAGTGACAGGGGTTGATTCGCCACGATGCCGATCGGTCGTCCACCGATCGCCGCAAATCCCGTCACCAGGTTCGGGGCCCAACGTGCGCGCAGCTCGAGGAACTCACCATCGTCGCTCAGGGCAGCGATCACCTTGCGGACGTCGTAGCTCCCGGTCGACGACGCCGGGATGATGTCATCGAGGTCGGGTGCATCGCGTTCGGTGGAGTCGTGGGTGGCGATGAAGGGTGGCGGCGCGTCGGCGTGGTCCGGGAGGTAACCGAGCACTTCACCGAGCCGGTCGAGCGCGCTCGCCAGATCCGGGGCGACGACCATCGGCAGTCCCGTGTTGCGAGCGTGTGTCGCCGCGCCGCCCAAGGCGGTGTTGTCGAGGAAGATCCCCGTGAAGTCGGCGACCATTGCGGGTCCACTCACAAAGGCATAGCTGGACTCGGTCATGATGACGATGTCGGCCAACCCGAGGAGCAACGCGACCCCCGAGACTGCGGGGCCGTCGACGACAAGGCTCACGGGGATGATTCCGGAACAGCCGGCAAGTGCCCGAGCCGCCGTCCCCCATCCGTGAAGGGCCTGAACTCCACCGGTGATGTCGACGCCGCTCGAACCCAGGATGCCCACCAGTGGCCGACGCATCTCCAAAGCGGTATTCGCGGCCTCCGCAATCAAGAGGCCATCGCGCTCGTTCAGCGCTCCGCCATTCTCCTGGGAGTCGATGACAAACGCGACGACGTCGCGAGTTCCGCCGTCAGCTTCGAGGCGGCCGTCAAGTGATCCGATGCCGGCACACACGGCCCCTTTGTGTTTCGCCCATATGGATGTGTGGAATGAAACCGGTGGCTGCTGCGTCACGTCGAATACCGTAGGCGACTAGGCAACGTCACCCATCTGACGGCTTCGTTCGAGGTTGGCCTGCGCTCGTTCGGTAAGGCGCTTGGCGAGGCGTCCGATTCGATCGATCTGCTTCATCGCTCGCTCACGCGCCTGCTCGGCCTGTGCGTCGAGGCCCGTGATACCAGGAAGGTTCCAGTGCTGCAGGACCACCTTTTCCAGGATCTGGCTGTGGTGTTGTTCGACGTTGTAGATGTTGGCACTCGCAATTGCCTGCGCATGTTTGGAGAAGCCGACGATACCGGTGCCGGGCATCTCGAAGTCCTTCACCTGACGCTCGATTGCGCACACGACCGACGACGGGTCGACCGCCAGGGCGGCACTCGTGATATCTCGATAGAACAGGTAGTGGAAGTTCTCGTCGGTCGCAACGCGAGCCATGACTTCGTAACCGGCCTTTGTTCCTGGATGGTCGGGTCCGGTGTCGAGGAGGATCTTTCCGGTGTTGCGGTGCGCAATTCGCGTTGCCAGTTCTTGCAGTGCGACATACACGAATCCGTCGGAGACGGTTTTCGGTTGCGGCACTTCGCCGCCGGACATCTGTCCCATTCTCGCGTCTTCGAGGACGCGGGGATCGAGGGCTCGGGTCACGGTGAGAAAGTCGCGGATCGCTATTGCGTGACGGTTTTCCTCCGCGGTCCAGCGATGCGACCAGACTTTCCAGACGCCCTCGTTGCTGAAGACTCGGTTGATCGTTTCGAAGTAGTAGGGGAGGTTGTCCTCGGTGAGCAGGTTGACGAACAGTGCGCTGCGCACCGCATCGGGGAGCGGGAAATCACGCGGGTCCCAGACCTCGCCTTCTTCGAAATCGCGGCCCATCGACCATGGAACGTATTCGTGCGGATACCAAGATTTTTGTGTCGACAGATGCCGTTCGAGGTACTTCTCGGCGGCAGGAGCGAGTTCTATGAGGAGGGAGGCGTCGTCCATACCGAACAGCCTACCTACTGGTAGGTAGGCCGTTGTCTATGCCAACAGAACATCGGACGGAATCTGAAATTCCTGTGGCAGGTGGACTGTGTTATCGCAATTGCAGATACGATGAATCTGAAATTCCTGTTGTACAGATTGGTTATCTCCAGGTACATTTTTCGGCAACGAACGAGCCGCCCTTCCCCCGGGGCAGGCTCGTTTCGTTTTTTTTGAGAGACTGCATCATGGCCACTGCAGCATTCTTCGATCTTGACCGCACCCTTCTTCCCGGCGGGAGTGGACGAGTGTTCGGAGCGACCCTCGCCCGGCTGGGCGTCGAGACCCCCTCGGTGCCTGGCCAAGACCTTCTGTTCAAGTTTTTCGACGTATTCGGCGAATCGTTCGTGATCATGCAACTCGCTCGCCTTGCGGCCGGGAAAACACGCGGGCTCGATCGCGCCATGGTCCAGGCTTCGGCGGAGATCGCCGCCGACGAGTTGCTGGAAATGGTCCAGCCATATGCTCGCGATGTCTTGGCCCAACATCGGGCGCTTGGCGATCGGTTGGTCCTCGCGACGACCTCGCCGTTCGATCTGGTCAGTGCTTTCGCTCGTCGGCTGGGGTTCGACGCGGTCGTCGCCACCCGCTACGTCGAACACGAAGGTCTGTACACCGGAGAACTTGATGGTGGGTTTGTGTGGGGCCCGGGAAAACGTAAGGCCGTTGCGGCGTGGGCGAAGTCGCAGGGAATAGATCTCGCCGATTGTGCGGCGTACTCCGACAGCTTTTTCGATGCACCGATGTTGAATGCGGTCGGACGCCCCGTTGCGGTAAATCCAGATGCGCGCTTACGAGTTTTGGCGCTCGCGCGCCGTTGGCCCATTCGCTCCCTCGATGCACCCGAAGGAGTCCCTTCGATCAACGGCGTCGAGCCGTTCGACGTTCTTCGCAACGTCCTGCGACCGGAGCTGTTCCCGTTCGCCAAGTTTGTCTTCGAAGGAATGTCGAACATCCCGACGTCGGGACCGGCGATCGTCGTCGCGAATCACCGATCGTATTTCGACCCGTTGGCCATCGCATTGGCGGTTGGTCAGGCAGGACGCAACGGCCGCTTTCTCGGCAAGAAGGAAGTCTTCGATGCTCCGGTGGTCGGCAACTTTGCTCGGTCCCTCGGATCCATACGAGTTGACCGGGGAACTGGCTCGGACCAACCACTTCACGAGGCAGCGTCGGCACTCAATGCGGGCGAAGTCGTGGTCATCTTGCCCCAGGGCACGATCCCTCGCGGCGAGGCCTTCTTCGACCCGATATTGAAGGGACGTCTCGGCGTGGCCCGACTGGCCGCGATGTGTCCGGATGTTCCGGTGATTCCGCTCGGGGTCTGGGGCACAGAAGCCGTGTGGCCCAGGAAGTCGAAGGTTCCGATGGTGTGGAACGTGACCAATCCGCCAAAGGTGCTTCTGCGGGCAGGCGAGCCGGTGCCGTTGCGACGACGAGCCACATCGAAGGCTTCACTGGTTGGCGATCTCGACGTCATCATGACGGCGATCATGGATCTCTTGCCTGCGGAGTCGCGTGAGAAGCGCAGCGTGAGTGTCGAGGAACTGGCCGCAACCGTACCCGGTGGTGACCTCACGAAGGTCCGACGCTCGGGCCCTCGACCGGATTCCGACGACGTGTCGCGATCGCCCGCCACAGTGCGAACGGCTTCGGCATCGCCGAAGAAGACTGCCCCGAACAAGACTGCCCCGAACAAGACTGCGCCGTCGAAGACTGCGCCGAAGAAGACTGCGCCGTCGAAGACGAAGGCCGCGAAGAAGCCGGTGAAACAGAAGACGGCCCCGAAGAACGTCTCCGGGAAGAAGACGGCAACGAAGACCGCCCCGGCGAAGAAGACGGCGGCGAAGGCCAAGTCGCCATCGACGAAGACAGCAGCGGCAGGCACCGCGCCATCTCGACGCCTTCCTGGATCATTGAGTGCTTGACCGAACCCGCTGGCTATTCGGTGAACTCGAGGCGATTTCCGAATGGGTCGTCGGTGTGGAACCGTCGAATGCCCGGGATCTCGTCGGACCACCGAACATCGTGAGAAGCAGCGCTCAGGCGCTCGGCGAGCAGGTCGAGATCGGCCACTCGAAACCCAGGATGCGCTTTTCTTGCCGGGACGAAGTCTGCATCAACACCTACGTGCACATATAGATGCCCTGCCGCGAAGTGCGCCCCGCCCCGAGCTCGAAGGGCTGCTGGCTTCTCAACTTCGCTCAAACCTACGACATCCACCCAGAATGCTCGAGCTCCCGGCTCACCGCCGAGCGGAATCGCCAACTGAATGTGGTCGAGTGACACCGCGTGCGCAAAGGGGAAACGTTCCATAGCGGCAACCACGGTTGACGTGATTCCCTTTTCGTAGGCCTCTGCGATCGTGAAGAATCCAACGTCGGTGGTTGTACCTCCGACGTCGACGATGCCGAGAGAGCCACCGGTGATCCTCGCCCGATAGGTGAATCGCAGCGCCTGGAACTCGGCATCGGAGCCGAGTTCTGCGGCTGCGTAGAACATCGATTGGACCAGGGGCTCGCTGATCAACTCGACATGAAACCCCGTCTCTTCGTACACCTCCCGTCGTGCCGCAGCATCGGGTGATTCTCCGAATTCCATGCCGCCGCCGGGAAGTGTCCAGCCACGTCGGACCGGCTTGGCGTCGCGGTGAGCCCACTCCGTGAGCAAAATGCCGCCTACTGCGTCGTAGATGACGCAGTAGGCCGCAGGCCGAAGGACCCGATTCGGTACTTCGGAGGAAGGCACGTGGACTTACTTGTTTTGCGAAGCGCGAATGATGTTGAGCGCGCCGCCCGCTCGGAACCACTCGATGTGCTCGGCGTTCATCGTGTGGGTTGCGGTGAACTCGATCACGGTGCCGTCGGCCTTGGTGATCCGGGCCTGCACGGGCTTGTCCGGGGCGAGGTCGGCGAGACCGAGGAACGAAAGTCGATCTGTCGCCTCGATCTTTTCATAGGTCGAGGGATCGCTGAACCACAGCGGCAACACGCCCTGCTTCTTCAGGTTCGTTTCGGCAATGCGGGCGAAGGATCGACAGATCACGACCTTTGCGCCGCGATAGCGGGGCTCCATGGCCGCATGCTCTCGCGATGACCCTTCCCCGTAGTTCTGATCCCCGATGAACACCCACCCGATGGACTGCTCGGACCAACGCTTGGCGATCGCCGGGATCAGCGCCTCGCCGCCGTTGACCGCATCAATGCTCGTGCCGACCGTGTCGTGGAAAGCATTCACGACGCCGATGTAGAGGTTCCCAGAGATGTTTTCGAGATGGCCTCGGTACTTGAGCCATTTGCCGGCTGCGGAGATGTGATCGGTGGTGCACTTACCTTTTGCTTTGGCGAGAATGGGAAGATCGATGAAGTCCTTTCCGTCCCACGCGCTGAATGGTGCAAGGAGCTGCAGTCGGTCGCTCGTAGGTGACACAACGACCTCGACACCGCTGCCGTCGGCGGGCGGTGCCAGAAATCCTGCTTCGCCGGATTCGAAGCCTCGTGCGGGAAGTTGGTCTCCGAACGGGTCGGCCAACTTGACCCCGTCGATCGTGTCGGTAAGCGGATTGAAGTCGAGAGTGCCGGCCAACGCGTAGGCGATCACGGTTTCGGGCGACGCAACAAAGGACAGCGTCGACGCAAGCCCATCGTTTCGTTTCGGGAAGTTTCGGTTGTACGAGGAGATGATGGAGTTCGCATCGCCTTCCTGCACGTCATCTCGACGCCACTGTCCGATACACGGACCGCAGGCGTTCGCCAGAACGGTGGCACCAATCTTCTCCAGGTCGGCAAGGAGGCCGTCACGTTCGATCGTGGCCCGAACCCGTTCGGAGCCGGGCGTAACGAGCAGTGGTGTCTTCACCTTCAGGCCCGCCGCGGCTGCCTGTCGCGCAATGCTGGTGGTGCGGGTGATGTCTTCATACGACGAGTTCGTACAGGAGCCAATGAGGGCACTGCTGATCGCGAGCGGGTAGCCGTTCGCCTTCGCATCGGCACCCATGCGCGACACCGGATGGGCAAGGTCGGGAGTGTGAGGCCCGTTGATCTGCGGCTCGAGGGTTGACAGGTCGATCTCGATGACTCGGTCGAAGTACTTCGATGGATCAGACGCAACTTCATCATCAGCGCGCAGATGTTCAGCGAACTTATCTGCCAAGTCGGCGACATCCTCGCGTCCCGTCGCCTTCAAGTACTGGGCCGTCATCTGATCGTAGGGAAACACGCTCGTGGTGGCGCCGATCTCCGCGCCCATGTTGCAAACCGTGGCGCGACCGGTAGCGCTCATCGTCGCGACGCCGGGACCGAAGTACTCGACGATTGCGCCGGTTCCACCTTCAACCGTGAGAACCTCGGCCACCTTCAAGATCACGTCTTTCGCGCTCGTCCAGCCGCTCATCTCGCCGGTCAGCTTGACGCCGAGCATCTTTGGCCAGCGGACTCCGAAGGCGTAGCCGACCATGACATCGACAGCGTCGGCGCCACCGACGCCGATGGCGATCATGCCGAGTCCACCGGCATTGGGCGTGTGCGAGTCGGTGCCGATCATCATGCCGCCGGGGAAGGCGTATTGCTCCAACACGACCTGATGGATGATGCCTGATCCGGGCTTCCAGAATCCGACGCCGAAGCGTGCCGACACCGTCCTCAAGAACTCGTACACCTCGGCGTTGGTGTCGTTGGCGACCGCCAGATCCTTCGCGGCCCCCACGTACGCCTCGATGAGGTGATCGCAGTGCACCGTCGATGGAACCGCCACCTGTGCGAGCCCGGCGGTCATGAACTGCAACAGCGCCATCTGCGCAGTGGCGTCTTGCATGGCGACGCGGTCGGGGTACAACTCCGAGTACGCCTTGCCCCGCTCCAGATCCTGACCCTGGGGGTCGGCTAGGTGACCGAACAGGATCTTCTCGGCGAGCGTGAGCCCGCGCCCCAGGCGTTCGCGCCCGATCGCAGAGTTCGCCACGATCTTGCCGTAGGCCGCTTCGATGAGCGGAAGGGGGGTGTTTGCGGCGACAGCCATGTCGGACTCCTCGGTTAGGGCTTTTCTGATGTCAATTCGAGCCTATGCAGTTCCGTTAGGCATCGACGTTTCCCTCGAGGTATCTCGGAAAACGAGACAAGTATAAGACAAGCTGACCGGCGGAGCGAGTACCCTTTGGTCCATGGCAGTGAAAAACCCGGGCCGCTCCGGTGGCACCTTTCGCTATCTCACGATTGCCAACGAACTTCGGGAACGAATCGCCGGCGGCGAGTTCCTGGCCGGGCAACTCTTGGCCAGCGAATCCGACCTCGGCGAGCACTACGGCGTTTCGCGTGTGACGGTCCGCAAAGCCCTCGAAGCACTTCGCGAAGACGGTCTCATCGACTCGCGCCAGGGCTTCGGCTGGTTCGTTGCGTTGAACCCCCTCCGCCAAACGCTGGGGCGCCTCGGTACGCTCGAAGCTCAACTCGCTGCCAGTGGCGTCATGCCCGAACGCAAGATCTTCGAGTTCGGCTTCGTCCGTGCAAGTGCGCGCGTTCGTGCTGTTCTGTCCGCCGATACGGTCTTGCGGGTAAGTCGCGTGAACCTCGCCGACGGTGCGCCGTTTGCCCGGGTGACCGTATGGGTGCCCGAAGACCTTGCTGGGGAGCTGTCGAGAAAGGCGGTGGAGCGCTCGAGCTTCTACGAGAACCTGCCCGTTGCCGTTGGCGGCGCAACGCAAACCATCGGTGCTGCGGCAGCGGAGGAAAGCGATGCGCGCCTTCTCGGAATCCCCGTCGGTTCACCGGTACTGCGCTGCGAGCGGGTCACCCACGCTGTCGACGGACGGGCAGTGTTGTTGAGCGAGTTCGTCTTTCCCGGACACCGCACCGAGTTCGCGGTTGATCTCCCCCACGTCGAACCGTCAATTGCGCCAACGGGTCTCCGTCTCGTCGATTGACGAACCTTTCGCGTTCGCGCACTGTTTGACGATCAATGCCGGCGTTTCGCGGCGCGATCGAAGTAGGCCTCGCCGTCATCGGGGCGAAAGAAGGTCCGAATCGTGAGGTCGGGGTCGAAGGCCACGAATGCACCGGTGGCGCGGTTGAATCGACTGAGTGTTCCGCCCACCTGTTCGGCCTCAACCACGTTCTTCGACAGCGGGGCGTCGCGCAGATCCTGTGCCATCGTCAGATAGCGCGCCTGCGTGATGTCTCCGAACTCCTGCCCGTGCTTGAGAAAGTGCTGCCGAAGCTTTGCTGGTGACCGGAAGCCAATCCGGCGCAACCGAGGATCTGTGCGATTCGACGACGAAACAGTCGACGGCGTGACACTCGACGCTGTGGCTCGAGTATCCACGGCCTTCGTCGTCGCCACGGAAGTGGTCGTCGACACCGCAGACGATCGGTTGGTCGACGCGCGACTCGGGCGCATCGCATTGATCGCATTGACGGTCCCGGCCAACAGCAGGACCAACGACAAGATGGCGGCGACCTGGCGTCTCTTCTGCACCGAACCAGACTAGCGACGCGATTCGGCGAACCTGTTCCGAGCTGGCCATACTGCTTGCGTGACTTCGACGACGAACGCGGACGCGGTATCTGATCTTGCGCTGAGGCTGAGCCGATTGCTCGGCGGTCGCATTGATCGACTCCAACGACTCTCCGGAGGGGCGAGCCGCGAAACGTGGTCGTTCGATCTCGAACGTGACGGGGAACTCCAGGAGCTGATCCTGCGCCGCGATCCACCGTTCACCAACACCGGAGCCGGGCGCTCGGGCGGGATGCCTCTCGAGGCTCGGTTGTTCGCGGCGGCCTCGGAAGCGAACATGCCAGTACCTCGCGTGCTCGCCTCAGGCGACGCCGACCCCGATGGCGTCGAGACCGGGTTCTTGGTCATGACGCGAGTGGCGGGGGAGACGATCGCTCGAAAGATTCTTCGAGATGAACCGTACGCGCGCGCACGATCGGTGCTCGTTCATGATCTCGGTGCGGCGATCGCCAAGCTTCACGCGGTTCCGATCGATGCCATCGAGGGGCTCGAGGTCTCCGATCGTTTGGAGCGCTATCGGGAAATGCTCGACGCCCTGGAGTATCCGAGTCCGACGTTTGAACTGGCGTACCGATGGCTGAAGGAGAACACGCCGAAGACGCCGCGGCAAGCCGTTGTCCACGGCGACTATCGACTCGGCAACGTCATCGTCGATGCCAACGGACTTGCGTCGGTGCTCGACTGGGAACTTGCCCACATTGGCGACCCGATGGAGGATCTGGGCTGGCTGTGCGTGCGGGCTTGGCGCTTCGGTGGAGCCGGTGTCGTTGCGGGTCTGGGGAGCCTTGAAGAGCTCTACGCGGGGTATCGAAGCGAAGGTGGCGTGGTCGATGAGCAAGCGGTGCACTGGTGGATCGTTGCCGGCACGTTGATATGGGGGATCATGTGCGCGCTTCAAGCAAGCGCGCATACTTCTGGGGTCAATCGATCGGTCGAGCTTGCGGCGATTGGGCGTCGGGTGTCCGAACAGGAGCACGACCTCCTGGAGTTGCTGGATGCGCCGCGCCACGATCCAGCGGTCGTCGAGGCAGCGAAGCAGGCTCTGATCGTCCCTCTGTCGCCACGTGACACCGACCCCGAGGCGGTGGCGGCGAGCGTCAAGGCCAACGTTTCCGACTTCGGTGTGCCCGACGCGGCGGGACTCCTCGAGGCTGTACGTGAGTACATCGAGCGCGACGTCTTTGCCTCTACCACGGGGCGTGTGCAGTTCCACTCACGCGTCGCCGCGAACGTGTTGTCGACGGTTGGACGTGAGTTGATCCTGGGCGATGCGGCGCGCACAGCATTGGCACGATGTCATGCGGAGTTCGGTGCGCAGAGCGAACGCGAGATGGCCAGTCGAATTCGCGCTGGTGAGTTCGACGCGCGCCGCACCGACGTGCTGCGCGCGCTTCGAGACGTCGTGACGTACCGGTTGGCCATCGCCAACCCAAAACACTTTGGGTAGGTACGTCGGTGCGGTGACAAGCGTCGATCAGTTCAGGTTCGGATCCATCTCGCCGTCTTCGTCGTTGTTGTCGCCGGGTTCTTCGGCCTCGCCGGTCACGCCGGCCTCGCCGGTCACGCCTTCGCCACCGTCGACAGGCGCGAGCTGAATGATCCCTTCACTGGCGAGCCAGCTCCAGAACGAGATGATGCCGTCGATCGCCTTTTGGGTGAACTCATCGATCTGCATCTGCGAGACGCCGGGCTCGAGTGAAATGTTCTGATCAACGACGATTTGACCGACAGCGGGAGAGTCCTCCGACGCGTCCTGGGTGATGAGGTACGCCTTGGTGAACAGGGACTGCGCGTTCCAACGGTTGCAGGTTCCGATCATCGGGCCCCAGAACTCCTCCGGCACCGGAGCAGCGGCCGTGCCACGAACGGTGAAGATCTCGGAGTTCGTTCCGGTAGCCAGCAGAAACATGGCCAGATCAAGTCCTACCTCCTGTCCCTCAGCGGCCAAACGCATCGTCACGCTGAAGTCACCGTCGGAGTCGGTGTTGAACGGCATCTCCCGCCGTTCGAGGCTGTCTCGGATCATGTCGCGATCAAATGGCTGTAGACCGAGTCGGCGGGGAGGCTGGGAAGTCATGACGGCAATTGTTGTACGGATTTGACGCGTGGCGTGCAACGAGCGCATCGATGCGGTGTTGCGAGCTCGGCACTGTGTGGTTTAAGAACTGCCTATGAAGATATCGTGCGCGTTTCCTCCCGTTCCCGAAACTCCGAAGCACATCGAGTGCGCTGAGCGTCTCGGGTACGACACGGCGTGGGTGTACGACACGCCTGCGCTACAGGTCGACGTGTGGATGACGCTCGCGCTCGCGGCGGTGCGGACATCGCGGATCACCCTCGGACCGGGGGTGCTCATTCCGTCGTTGCGTCACCCGATGGTCACGGCGTCGGCCATTGCCCACCTGGTGAGCCTGGTGGGGGAGGACCGCGTCGTCGTCGGTGTCGGGACGGGCTTCACCGGACGTCGTGCCATGGGACAAAAACCGCTGAAGTGGGCCGAGATGCCGAACGCGGTCGGTGTCGTCCAAGCCCTGCTGCGAGGGGAGACCGTCGAGGTCGAAGGACGTCAGGTCCGCATGCTTCACGGCGAGGGTCACGCGCCGAATCGGCCCATAGGTATTCGTTGGGTGCTCGGTGTCAATGGTCCAAAGGGATTGGAGACCGCAGCGCGGCTGGGATGCGGTGTCTTCACCAGTCGACCTCGCGCCGACGCAACCTACGGTTCGATCCCGTCCGCGACGCTGCTCGGGTTCGGTACCGTCGTTCGCCATGGCGAAACGATCGATTCGCCGCGAGTGTGGGAGACGGCTGGTGCGACCGCTGCTGTTGCCTACCATGCGTTCCTCGAACAAAACGATGCCCGACTCGAAACGCTGCCGAACGCGTCGCTGTTCGTCGAGCTCGCGAATGCGATACCGGAACCGGTGCGTCACCTGTCGCTCCACGAAGGGCACCTCACCAAGATGAACTCGATCGACCGTCAGGTGATGACGGCAGCGGCTGCCGCAAGCATCGCGCCTCTCACAGGAACGGCGGAACAACTGCGTGAACGCGTCGGCCAGTTGGCGTCGGCCGGTATCACCGAGATTGCGTTTCAGCCCGTGGGCGATGTCGAAGCGGAATTGGAGACGATGGCCGACGCAATGGCACCGTGGATGTAACGGTGAACTGGCGGCAAGCCAACCGTACGTGCACAGAAGGTATGTGCACCTAACGACTAGCAGGGTTCTGAAAAACCTCCTTCCGACCTCAACGCACTTCGCTGACCGTCCAATATGTGGTTCGCGAACGGTCGAAAGTAGGATTTTCACACCCCGCTACACGCCCATTGCGTGGAATCCACCGTCGACGTGGATCATCGAGCCCGTGGTCATCGGGAAGAAGTCGGACATCAAGGCGACACAGGCCCGTGCCACGCAGTCGGAGTCGTTCACGTCCCATCCGAGGGGAGCACGCTCGGACCATACGTCCTCGAATTTCGCGAATCCCGGAATGGATTTCGCCGCCATGGTCTTTACCGGGCCGGCCGCGATGAGGTTGCAGCGAACCTTGTGAGGGCCGAGGTCTCGTGCCAGATAGCGATTGAGCGATTCCAGTCCGGCCTTGGCCACACCCATCCAGTTGTAGGCCGGCCAGGCGACAGTGGCATCGAAGTCGAGGCCGACGACGGACCCGCCGCCAGCCGCCTGAAACAACGGCAGAAGACCGTGCGCCAGCACCTTGAGCGAGTAGGTGGAGATCTGGATGGCCATGGACACGTCGTCCCATGTCGCGATGCTCAGGTCATCACCGAGACAGTTCGCGGGAGCAAACCCGATCGCATGAAGGGCCGCGTCCACGCCACCCCACTTCTTCTCAAGGAACTCGACGAGCGACGTCAGGTGAGCGGCGTCGGTCACGTCGAACTCGACGACATCAATCCCGGCATCGTCGCCGGTGCGCCCATCGGGGCGGCGAAGTTTGCGAGCTGTCCGAGTGGTGAGGGAGAGCCCACGACCGGCACCGGTCAACACGATGTCTGCTCCCTCATCGAGCGCTTTCTGTGCAACGCCGTACGCCAGGGACGCGTCGGTGAGTACCCCGGTGATGAGAATCCGCTTGCCCTCGAGTATCCCCATGATGCGTTCCTCCAAAGTTGATGCTGCGCTTGATGTCCTGAATTCGACCCCGAGAGGCGGCTGAACGTTACGTGCCAAAGCTGCGACGCACGATGATCCACGCACGAGAGATTCTGCGCGTGCGTTGCAGGAGCGGCTGGCGGGTTCGCCGTCGAGCGAGACGTCGGCCGCCGTGGAGGTCTGGTCCAGAGTTCACAGGCCGGGAAAATCCCAACTAGAACGGTGGCACTATGTCCATGCGTCTCTATGACACGGCGGCCCAGACGATCTTGCCGTTTGAGCCACCACCTCTCGTTCGTATCTATACCTGTGGGGTGACGCCGTACGACACAACCCACGTGGGCCACGCGGCATGTTTTCTCGCCTACGACATTTTGCAGCGCCGTCTTCGAGATCTCGGCCATGAGACTCGATGCGTTCGAAACATCACCGACGTCGACGACTCGATCCTCGCGAAGGCTCGCGAAAAGGGAATCCACTACCTCGACCTCGCGGCCGCCGAAGTATCCAAGTTCGATGCCGACATGGCATTGCTCGGCGAGCTTCCGCTCTTCTCCGCTCCACGGGCGACCAGCGCGATCCCGGACATTCTGGGATTCATCGACATGGTTCTGGAGTCCGGGCACGCCTACCAAGCCGGCGGTGGTGTCTATTTCGACGTCAGTTCGTTTCCCAAGTTCGGTGCCATCAGCAACTACGACGCTGCCCGTATGCGTGAGTATGCGGCCGAGCGCGGCGGAAATCTCGAAGATCCGAACAAACGAAACTCGTTGGATTTCGTGCTCTGGCAGCCGTCGCTCTCTGATGAGCCGAGTTGGGAGTCATTGTGGGGTCCGGGGCGTCCCGGATGGCACATCGAGTGTTCGGCACTTTGTATGCGCGAACACAATTCGTCGTCGATCGAATTGCACGGTGGCGGCGAGGACCTGATTTTTCCGCACCACGAATGCGAGGCTGCTCAGTCGGAGGCGGCAACGGGCCAGCCACTGTCAAAACGATGGATGCACGTGAGCTACGTCAAAATGGACGGCGTCAAGATGTCGAAGTCGCTGGGCAACCTCGAGTACGTGTCGAGGTTGGTCGACCGGGGCTGGGACCCGATGGCCATCCGGTTAAGCGTCGTGCAACATCACTACCGCGATGGTTGGGAGTGGCACGATCAGCTCATGCCCAACGCTGCCTTGCGCCTCGAACGTTGGCGAAGCGCTGGCGCTGGCGTTGGCGCCCTCGACGAAGTTCGGGCGTGTCTCGACAACGACTTGAACACACCCGCCGCAGCTGCGGCAATTGATCGCGCCGCAGCCCGCGGCGAGGGAGTTTCGATGGCAGCAGAACTACTCGGCGTGGTGCTCGGTTGAGCGCCAGCCCGTACGACCCCGATGCACTGAACGTGCTGGGTGAGGCGCTGGTGCCTTGCTCCATGAACCCACTGACCGGATACTTCCGAGACGGCTGTTGCGCAACCCGGGAAGACGATCTTGGGACGCATGTCGTATGTGCACGAATGACCGACGATTTTCTACGCTTTTCGAAGGCACGTGGCAACGATCTCTCCTCGCCGATGCCCCAGTACCGCTTCGCGGGTCTGAAGGAAGGGGACTGGTGGTGCCTGTGTGCGTTGCGCTGGAAGGAGGCCTACGACGCGGGAATGGCTCCAGATGTGACGCTCATCTCGACTCACGCCATGGCGTTGCAGTACATCCCACTCGACGCTCTGCTCGCAAAGGCGATCGACAACCCGAACTGAGAAAACCCGAACGGAGAAAACCCGACGGAGACAACCAAGACAACTAGAGGTTGGACAACCAGAAGTGATTACGCCGGCATTTTCTGGCCGGCCGCCGCCTGCTGCTTGATCTGCTGCAGAAGAAGCGGGTTTTCCCCGATCTGTGAAGCCGGCGGGGCGGTGATGGTGACGGGTTCACCGAACTTCATGAAGAAGTACTGGGTATTCATCGTCATCGTGATCCCACTGAGATTGGTCGCGAACGAGATGTCCATACGCCGGGCCCGCCCCTGATCGTCGAGCCAAACCTCGACGGGCATAGAACTCTTCGTGCCGAAAAGCTTCTTGGCCTCCGCAGCCTGCTTGGGCGGCAAATTCTTGGCCAGGGAGGCAAAATCGGCAGTCCCCTTGTATCGCGTGGTCTTCACGCCCTTGATCTGTTCGGTGCCGATGACCGTGGCGTTGTTCGACAGTCCCTGAAGCACGTCGAGGCCGGCGGTGGGGTCGACTCCCTGGGAAGCCGCGAGCTGGCGCGCATCGACGCCCAGTTCTTTCGCATCGATCGCCACCCACGGCTTGGCCGCCGTTCCGCCACCCATGAGGGACAACAGCGGAAACGACATCCAAACCTTCGAGCCTTTGCTGATGACCTTCATCTTCATGTTTGCCGGGTCGTTGAATGCCGGCGGAAGGCTCGTGCTCGCACCTGCGCCGCTGAGCAGACTCTTCATGAACGAGCCCATGTCCATCTCGATCGAAGCGGCTTGTGCCTTGCGGTCAGTTTGACCTGACGCAGTAATCGTCCCCTTGGTGGTCTTGCCCCCGACATTCATGACCATCGTTGCGTTCATCTCGTAGGTCATTGTGGTTGCCGCTGCAGTTACCTTGCCGGCGTCAACGAGTTTGGTCGCCGTAGACGAAGACTGAGCAAAGGCCGCTGTGGGGATAAACGACGAAAGGCCGAGAAAGCCAAGAGAGACAACAGGGAGGAGGTGTTTGCCGCGCATACGCCAATCTTTTCAGAACGGCGAAGGTAGCTACCTCCTTCAATTTGATGAAGTGTGCTCTATGGTTTTGACGTGCAAAACGTGCTCGCCTTCGTCGACCGAGTTTGGGATGCCGAGGTGACTCCAGCCCTCATGGAGTACATATCGATCCCCAACGTGAGTGCGGCCTACGACCCCGACTGGAAGGCTGCCGGTCATATGGATCGCGCGGTATCGCACGTGCTTGCGTGGATGGAGGCACGAGACATCGCAGGCATGGAGATTTCGCTGATCGAACTCGACGATCGCACGCCGTTGATCTTCGTCGACATTCCCGCCTTTGGAACGGCGCAACCGGGGCCGAATGTGCTGTTGTACGGACACCTCGACAAGCAGCCCGAAATGTCGGGATGGCGCGAGGGTTTGGCGCCATGGTCGCCGGTCATCGAAGGTGATCGACTGTACGGTCGCGGCGGGGCCGATGACGGCTACAGCTCGTTTGCGTCGCTTCTCGCCGTTGAGGCGGTGCAGAAGCACGGCGGATCACACCGACGTTGCGTAGTGATGATCGAGGCCAGCGAGGAATCGGGCAGCCCCGATCTGCCCGCGTATGTCGAGCACCTTGCTCCGCGCATCGGCGACGTGGACCTCGTTATCTGTCTGGACTCTGGGTGCATCGATTACGACCGCATGTGGGTCACCACATCGCTGCGAGGCATCGCCGCCGGCACGCTCGTGGTGCGGGTCCTGGAGGAGGGTGTGCACTCTGGAGATGCGAGCGGGGTGGTCCCGTCTTCGTTCCGGGTTGCGCGCGCATTGCTCGACCGAATCGAAGACCCGTCAACCGGCGAGATGCTCCTTCCGGAATTGCACGTGGACATACCACCTGACCGCTTGGCGGCAGCCAGGGCAACGGCATCGGAGCTATCCGAACCCATAAGCGCGCAGTACAAATGGTCGGGCACCACGATGCCGATGATTTCGGATTGGGCGGAGCAACTTCTTGCTCGAACGTGGAAGCCGGCCCTCAGCGTGATCGGAGCCGACGGATTCCCCGATTTCAGTCGGGCCGGGAACGTGTTGCGGCCCTTCACGAGCTTGAAGTTGAGCGTACGTTTACCGCCGACGTGTGATGCGCACGTTGCTGTCGCGGCCTTGGCCAAGGTCCTCACTACTGACGTGCCCCACGCTGCCGACGTGGCGTTCGTCGATCGGGAAGGTTCCCCGGGCTGGAACGCTCCGTCGTTCTCGCCGTGGTTGGAAGCCGCGTTGAATCGAGCCTCGGAAGCAGCGTTCGGGGCGTCGGTTCGCACCTTCGGCGAGGGAGGCTCGATCCCGTTCATGGGCATGCTCGGCGAGCGCTTTCCCGATGCCCAGTTCGTCGTGACCGGGGTGTTGGGTCCGGAGTCGAACGCCCACGGACCGAACGAGTATCTCCATCTGCCAACGGCTCGACGTCTCACTGCAGCAATGGCCATGATCCTTCACGACCACGCCACGGTGGAACGTTAGGAAATCGATTCAGAGAAGAAGCGGTAGATCCAGTCGGCCACGACGCCTCGATCGAGTGGCCGATCGAGGGTGGCGCGAGCCGCCGATACTCGCTCCGCCCCGATCAACTCGATGCGCCCCGCGAGCAGGTGGTCGGCCAAGGGCGCAACGAATTCGGGGTGGACCTGGAGGGTCCACGCCCGCTCGCCAACAGCAAAGCCGCCGAAGGGGCAGTAGTCGGATTTGAACAGCAGCTCGGCCTCTTGGGGCAGGCGAACTACCTGATCCTGATGGCTCGCAATGAGCGAAACCCGATCGATCGCTGGCGTCATCCAGGAACGATGCGCGAGAACCTCGTAGTCCTTGACGCCAACGCCCCAACCGTATGGCGAACGCTCGACCAATCCGCCCAAGGCTTGTGCCAACAGCTGGTGGCCAAAACATATGCCTACGTACGGATGCTCGACACGAATGATCTGACGGAGGAGCTCCTCTGCATCTCGCAGCCAGGGAACATCGTCGTACGCCGACATCCGGCTTGGTGAACAGATCCAGCCATCGACCTCGCGGACGTCTTGCGGGAAGCGTCCCTCATCGAGGTCGTAGGGGATGAGATCGATCCCAAGGGAACTGAGGATGTTGCCGAAGAGGTCCGGATAGTCTCCGGCGATGTGCTGGCTCTTCGGGTCGACATGGCCGACCATCATCAAACCGATCCGCAACCTGTCTGGCCTAGTCATGTGTACTCCTGTGCGTGGAACGAACTGAACGCGATTGCACGAATCGCTACCGAAACGAGAAGACCGGGGCCTCAGCACGCCCAAGTTCGGGAAGAAGCCCTCTTTCCCGAAGAATCGGCATGACTCCCTCACCGAACCAAAAGGCCTCTTCGAGATGCGGATACCCCGAAAGGATGAACTCGTCCAATCCCAGCGCGTGATACTCAGCGATGCGATCGGCCACTTCAGTATGTGAACCTACGATCGCGGTCCCGACACCACCGCGCACCATGCCGATGCCGGCCCAAATGTTCGGGTAGATCTCCATTCGTTCGCTGCCCACGGCGTTCGCCGCAAGCTCGGCTTGGCGTCGTTGTCCGACCGATGCGGTCTTCGCGAAGTCGGCCTGGGCAGCGGCGACGGACGCGGGGTCCATCCCGGCGACGAGTCGGTCGGCCTCGGCCCACGCCTGCTCGCTCGTCGGCCGAGAAATGACGTGGAATCGGATTCCGAACCGAAGAGTTCGGTTCGCCTCGGAGGCAAGCCGACGCATGCGGTCCAGACGTTCGCTCACCATGGTGGGCGGTTCACCCCAGGCCAGGTACACCTCGACCTGTTCGGCCGCCACTCGCTCTGCCGCGTCGGAGGCGCCGCCGAAGTACACCTCGGGGATCGGAGTGGGAATCTCGCGTGTGGTGGCGCCTTCGACTCGGTAGTGCACTCCAGAAAAGTTGCCCGGTTCGGTTCCCCAGGCAGCTTTCATGACCTGGATGAACTCACCCGTCCGCTCGTAGCGGGTGTCTTTGTCTTCCCAGATTCCGAAACGCGCCAATTCGGCCTGCTCGGCGCCCGTGACGATGTTGATCTTGAGACGCCCGCCGGACAGCCGCTGATAGGTGGATGCCATTTGGGCGGCCAGGGTGGGGGACAGGAGGGTCGGGCGGAACGCCACGAGGAACTTCAGACGTTTCGTCACCCCGAGCAATGCAGCCGTGGCGAGCCAGGCGTCTTCGCAACCTGTTCCGCACGGCGTAAGCACGGCCCCGTACCCGAGCTGGTCACACGCGACCGCGACTTGCGTCAGGTAGGCAAGGTCAGGGGCACGACGGTGGGGACTCGGTCCCGTCGGCAAGACGTCTCGCGAGTCACCCCCGGTCGGAAGAAACCAATGAATATCGAGCACGACGTAACCCTAGCGGGGTCATTCGTAATTGACGCGGTGCGTGGTGAGCATCGTCGTATCCTGGAAGCCCTATGAGTCAGATCACCGTTACCCTTCCCGATGGATCCGCCAAGGTTCTCGAGGCTGGCGCCACGACGGCCGATCTTGCTGCGTCGATCGGCGCAGGACTCGCAAAGGCTGCGCTTGCGGCCAAGGTCAACGGCCTGGAGTGGGATCTCAACAGGCCCCTCCCCGACGGTGCGCAGGTGAGCATCATCACTCCTCCGACGGACGAGGGGCGTGACGTCCTGCGCCACTCGACCGCGCACGTCATGGCACAAGCGGTCTGCGACCTGTTCCCGGGTGCCAAATATGCGATCGGCCCATCGATCGAAAACGGCTTCTACTACGACTTCGAACTGCCCGACGGCCAACGTTTCTCCGACTCCGATCTCGAGCGTGTCGAGGCTCGGATGAAGGAAATCGTGAAGGAGAACCAACCCTTCATCCGAGGCGAGGTATCGAACTCCGAGGGTCAAGAACTGTTCAAGGATCAACCCTTCAAACTCGAGATCATCAAGGGCGTGGGCGGCAACGAAGACGCAAACGAAGGCGGCGGTGGGGCGGTCGTCAGCTTTTATCGAAATCGTCCTGACTTCGTGGATCTCTGTCGCGGCCCACACGTCCCATCGACAGGTCGTCTCGGCAGCTTCAAGCTCATGAAGGTCGCAGGAGCGTACTGGCGAGGTGACGAGAAGCGTCCGATGCTGCAGCGGATCTACGGAACTGCGTGGGAGAGCGACAAGGCGCTCAAGGAGCATCTGACCCGCCTTGAAGAAGCGGAGAAACGCGACCACCGCAAGCTTGCCGTGGAGCTTGATCTCTTGAGCTTCCCTCATGAACTCGGCGGCGGGCTCGCCGTCTGGCATCCGAAGGGCGCAATCATCCGCAAGCTGATGGAGGACTACTCCCGCAAGCGACACCACGACGGCGGATACGAGTTTGCCTATACGCCGCATCTCGCGAACGCTCGGCTGTTCCAAAAGTCCGGGCACCTGGATTTCTACAAAGACGGTATGTACCCGCCAATGGAAATGGACAACGGCGTGTACTACCCCAAACCGATGAACTGCCCAATGCACACGCTGATTTTCAGCGCGCGTCAGCGGTCATATCGTGAACTGCCACTACGACTCTTCGAACTCGGAACGGTGTATCGGTACGAACGTGCCGGCACACTCCACGGCCTGTTGCGTATCCGTGGTTTCACGCAGGACGACGCCCACATCTTCTGCACCGAAGAGAGCGTTGCCGACGAAATCATCAGCCTATTGAACTTTGTGATCGACCTGCTTCGAGCGTTTGGATTCGAGGAGTTCCAGGCCATGCTCTCGACGCGTGATCCGGAAAAGTCGATCGGCACCGACGAGATCTGGGAGTCAGCCACCGAAGCGCTGCGTGCGGCACTGGTGCATGAGGGTATCGAGTACACCGTCGATGAGGGCGGAGCCGCTTTCTACGGACCGAAGATCGACGTGAAGGTCAAGGACGCGATCGGTCGTCAGTGGCAGCTGTCCACGATCCAAGCGGATTTCAATCTCCCGGAGCGATTCGACCTGGAGTACGTAGCCTCGGACAACACCCGCAAACGCCCGATCATGCTTCACCGCGCCCTCTTCGGATCGCTCGAACGTTTCTTCGGCGTTCTCCTCGAACACTACGCCGGTGCCTTTCCGACGTGGCTCTCTCCGGTGCAGGTGCAGGTGCTTCCGGTGCGGGCCGATCACGAAACCTATGCGCGCGAACTACTTTCGCAGTTCAAGTCCGCGGGGCTTCGTGCAGAGTTCATGGAGGCCGACGAGCCGCTCGGCGGGCGCATTCGGAAGGCGAAGATGGACAAGACTCCATACGTTCTTGTCGTGGGCGACGATGATGTCGCTGCCGGGACGGTTGGGGTAAACGCTCGGGGCCTCGACGTCGAGCGCGGCGTTCCGGTATCGGACTTCATCGCCCGGGTCGTTGCCGAGGTGGGGGACCGCCTCGGGTAGTCGGTCGTTGGTTGGCGGCGAACGCGCCGCCAGCCTGGTCGCCTCGAATGCGTGAAGTTCGACGGACCTAGGATGAGGGCGATGAAGGCTCGAAAAACCGTCGTCTGCTCCTTTTGCGGCAAGGGTGCCAATGATGACCTTCACTTGATCAGCGGACAGGACGGTTCATCGATCTGCACCGAATGTGTTGCTCTGTGCGTGGAGATTCATGACCACGAGAAGTGGGCGCTGCCGGGTGTGCAAAGCACGCCGACGTCTACCGGTCAACGGTTTCGGCCGGCTTTGGGTCGGCTCGACGCCTCGTGGCGCGGGGAGTACATCGACGAGGCAACGAAGGCGGAGCGCCTTGTCGATACCTCGGGCCACGCCACTGTTCCTGTGGTGTGCGTTTTCTGCAATGCATTCTCGTCAGCCGACGACGCGGGGCTGGTGGTCTTTCGTGGCGTCTCGGCCAACGTGGTACTGAACAAGTACCCGTATTCGAGCGGGCACCTCCTCGTACTACCGATCCGCCATGTCGCTACCTTGTCGGGTTTGGAGCCCGACGAGTTGTCAGAACTGTGGCAACTGGTTACGAGATGCTCCACAGTTATTCAGCGTGCATATGAACCGGACGGTATGAACGTCGGACTCAATCTCGGACGCGCCGCGGGTGCCGGCCTTCCCGCACATCTGCATGTGCACATACTTCCTCGCTGGAGTTCCGACACGAACTTCATGACGACGATCGGCGATGCCAGAGTCATCCCCGAGGCCATCGAGTTGACTCTGCGCAAGGTAAGGGACGCGTGGCTCCTCCCATGAGAGGCCCAAACATCGAAGGCCCTTTGCCTCGAACTTCGCTACTTCCTACCGCGTTGCGTCTCGACGTAGAGGAATAACCGAGCTCTCCGAACGGTCCCGTAGCTTGGTCGTGATCTCGAGAAGCTCGGTTGCGTCGTATGGCTTCAACGGACGACTTGCGATGTAGCCCTGGACCTTTGTGGCGCCAAGGTCCTGTACGAGCTTAAGGCCGTCTGGGCGCTCGATGCCTTCGACGGTCGTGGGGATCCCCAGCCGTCGCGCCAGGGTGATCATTGTTTCGAGGACGATGGCGCTTCGAGCGACGTTCGCCTGACCTTCGATGTCGTAGTCGTCGACAACTCGTGTCGCGTCGACGAGGAACTGTCGGTCGATCTTGAGTTCGTCGATCGGCAACTCGGTAAGGCGGGCCAGGCTCGAGTACCCCGTGCCGAAATCGTCCATCGATATGCGGACGCCAAGGTCGCGGATGCGCTTGATTACGCCAATCGCATCGATTCCTTCCAGCATCATCATCGATTCGGTGACCTCGACGATGAGGCGATGAGGTGCGACGCCGTACTGTTTCAGGCGGGCGTCGATCTTGGCGACGATCTCGTAGTCGAGCAGGTTGGCCATCGACAGGTTGATGGCGATAGCAACATCGAACCTGCGCCATTCGGCAAGCTGTGTGCAGGCGAGATCAAGCACGCGCTCGGTCACCGCGTGGATCTGTTTGGTCCGTTCGGCGATCCGGATGAAGTCACTGGGCATGATCGTGCCTGCCGGACTCTCGATTCGAGCGAGGGCCTCGAAGGAAGCGATCTCACGGCGTTGTGACGGTCGAAGTGACTCGGCGAGGAAGATCGGTTGCAGATGAATGCGGAGTTGGTTCGTTGCCAACGCATTGGTGATGTCAGCGGCGAGTTGGTCCGTCTGTTCGTTTTGTTCGTCGCGTTTTGCATCGAATCGAAGAGGTTGTGTCTTTTTGGTTCGTTTCGCCGAATACATCGCAGAGTCGGCATGGCGGAGGAGTTGGGTGGTGCACTCCTCGGTATCGTTCGGCGCGGACACATCCTGGGGATAGACGGCGTACCCAACCGATGCCGTTCCCCGGTAGGTCGAGTGGCGATCCGGATGAAAGATCGCAACGATGGCTGCTGACATCGCATCCGTCGCTGCTTCGATGTCCAACATCGAGTCTGCGGGAATCATCGCAGCGAACTCGTCGCCGGAGAAGCGGGCCAGTCGAGCGTTCTCGGGGAGGATCGCGAGCATCTGCTGCGCGACGTGGTTGAGATAGCGGTCTCCGACGGCATGACCCCAGGAGTCGTTGACGGTCTTGAAGCCGTCGAGGTCGATGATCGTCACGGCGATGGACCGTTCGCCGCCGAGGTCGATGTGTTCCATTTCGTGCTTGAGAATCGACCGGAACCGCTCACGGTTGGCGAGACCGGTTACCGAGTCATGCGTCGCTCGCTTTTGGACCTCCTCGAGCCGTCGACGTGCGTCAAGAGCGTTGATCACGCCCCAACACATCGATGCGAACGGTTCATGAAGGCTGGCCTGGAAGTTCTTGCGCTTCGTCTCGGTTCGGCCCGACGCCACCCACACAGAAACCACGTCGGTGGTGCCAACGGTTACCAACAAGGCGTCGTCGGCGCCCGGCAACCACCTCGGAACGGGGGATCCGTCACCGAACTGGATCACTTCGCCCTGCTTGCCCTCGCTGTGGGCGAGCCACATCGGGTCGGTGGTCGTGCCGTGAGGAATGACAACTTCGTGGAAACCGCTCTCATCGAACCAAATGCGGACCAGGTCGTCTTTCTTGGGGTCGAATCGAATGCCCAGGTCAACGCGTTTCACCCCGAGTTGCGTTCGCATCAACGTAATCATTTGTTCGAGTGTCGATTCGGGATCGTCGACGGTCCGGATGAATCGGCCGTGTCGCGTCCACTGGTTCTTATCCTCGATCAATCTGCCGACGTAGGGACCCGCAGCGATCAGCGCAGCCGGGATGACGAGCAGGAACCACATGAGTCCAAGGTTCAGCAGTGCCACCCCGAACAGGCCGAAGGACCCGGCAGTAAGAAGCAGTGAGAGGGCTATCCCGAAAACCGTGCCTCGGATCCATTCACGAGATCCGGGTAGTTGGCGCGTGACTCGAAAGACGATGAGTAGCGACAACGCCGCAAGTACTTCCTTCGCCACCACCGCGCTAAGCATGTTCAAACCAACATCGAGTGTTGGACGAGCTGGACCGACGAGACTCGTGAATAGAGTCAGTTTTGCGGCGTTTAACGCGCTGTTGAAGCATCTTTTTAGGAGGGACGGGCGGGTTGCGGCAGCACGAGACCGGATCGAGGTGGCGCACAAAACGGCAATGGCACTGATTACCAAATGAAGGTGTGGTGTAAGTGTGAATGCACCGACTACTAACGAGGGCTCGGTCCAATTGAATCGAATACTGGATTGTCCGTAGCGAATTTCGGCGGGTCGGTAGGTCGCCAAGAATGCGAGGCAAAAAACCAACGCCGTTGCCGTGGCACCTGGGAGCGGTAGGGCTGCTTGCGGAAACTGGCTAGTCGAAACGGCGAGAAGCGATCCAGACCAAAGCAAAAGGACGACAGCCCATAGCTTTCGGTCCGTGTGGTTTGCCATGGCAACTGCGCTCTCTGAAAAAACGGGTGAACTTGATAAGTGGACGGGAACCCACAGTTGAGCCATAATTCACCCGTCCGCCTTTCGTAGAGGCGGCTGCAGCAATCCGGATAGCTACAGAAAGGGTCATCTATGACTCGTGGAATGGAATGGGGCTGAAGGTTCCCGTCCGATAGCAATATCGGTCGATTGGGACTAGTCCTTTAATCAGATTTGAGGAAGTGCGGTTCCGTGACGCGAGCGGAACCGCATTTTCTTTTCCGGGGTCATTTCCGGAGTCAATCGTGGGTGCCAGATCCGCGGGCTCAGGCTGGCTACGCTGCTCGGTCGGCGAACCATGAGTGACAACCAGGCCCTCTTTTCGATTCCCAACTACCGGCGAATCTTCTCTGCGACCCTTGTCTCTTCTCTCGGCGACGGGGTGATGCTCGTCGCACTCCCGCTTCTGGCGGCGTCGGTGACCGACTCCTCGCGCGGTATTGCCTGGGTTCTCGGCATTAGTAGGTTGCCGCTCTTGCTGCTGTCCCTCGACAGCGTCGTGTCTTCGGTGCCCAGCAAGCGTCTGGCTCGGACGGGCATTCCGTGGATTCTGGCCAAGCTGAACGGCGCAACCGTGGCCGATCGTTCCGACGCCCGCACGGTGATGGTGGTCTCGGACTTCGCTCGATTCGGCGTTCTTGCCGCGCTTTCGGTAGCGGCGCTCGTGGACTTGCTGTCGCTTCCGGCCATCTACGTAACTGCGTTCGTTCTCGGTCTGTTCGAGATCCCCTTCAGCGCCGCAAGTCAACGGATGTTCCCCGAAACCGTCCCCGACCATCTGCTGCCGATCGCCAACAGCCGGATCACGGCGGCGTCGACGTCCGGGGAGCAGTTTCTCGGGCCGGCAATCGGCGGCTCACTGGTGAAAGTTGGGCTGGCCGCGCCGGTGATCGGCGACGCGCTGTCCTTTCTCGGTTCGGCAGCGTTTCTCCGCAGGTTGCCGCCGCTGAAACCCGAGCCTCGCCTGGCTGACCAAGGCCCCACGGATATGGGAGAGGCCTGGCGATGGCTCAAGAACTCCTCGCCCCTGCGATCCGCAACAGCGCTCATCTCGGTGCTCGGTTTCGCGCAGGTGATGACCCTTGCGCTGCTCGTCCAGATCGGGCGTCAGACCCTCAAGCTCGACGATCGAGGTGTTGGGTTTTTCGTCGCTGCCATCGCGATCGGCAACCTGATCGGCACGATGCTTGCTGATCGTGTGTTTCATCGCCTCGGCTACGTACGAAATCTCATCATCGCAGGCATTGTCGTGTCGATCTCCTACGGGATCGCTGGTCTCTCGACGACGACGGCGGTGGTCGTCGGAGCCTTCATCCTGGAAGGGATCGTCATCATGTTTGGCCAGGTGGCCTACAACGTGCTGCGCCAGCGACTGATTCCGGCTGACCTGCGCGGACGCGTGTTCTCACTAACCAGGGTCGCCATTCGTGGCGTCTCCCCGTTTGCCGCACTCCTGGCGGGCGAGATCGCCGAACGTCGAAGCCCGAGCGCCGCAGTGTTCGCGGCGGCGCTGATCGCAGCAGCGGGCGTCTTTGTCTTCGGTCCTGACCTTCGCCACGCATTCCAAGAGATCGAGTAGCGCTAGCCTCGTTTTCTGCCATGGCCCGCAGAAAAGCATCTCAGGATCAACCCGCGTCTTCCGAAGATGTCCGCGACATCATCGATGAGTTGCCTGAAGAACTCAACGCCGTCGAATACGTTGGTCCGTACCAGTTTCCCGACAACAAGCGGCGGCGGGTCCCGGCACTGATGTACTTGGCTGTCGGAGCGGTGCTCTCCGTGCTGTGGTTGGGTGCACGTTCAGGCTCGAGCTCGCTCGTGAACCGAGGGTTCGGGCTCGGCGGACTTTTCTTGATCTTGCTCGGTCTTTACGGACTCAAGGCCGGAAAGGCCATGGTTGTCACCGACACCGACGCCTTGGCGGCGGCCTCTGCACACGTCGGGTTTCCGATCGGTCACGCGTCGGCTCAACTCGGCTGGCGGGGACTCCTTTCCCGGCCGACCTGGAGGATCCTGTGTTACTCCGCCGAGAATCCACCGAGCAAGCGTGGCCTGGTGCTCGTCGACGGCATCGATGCATCGATCGTTGCCGACATGGTGCAGGACAACCCCGAAGACTGGTCGCAATTCGACCGGTAGCTCCGGGTCTTGGCCCTAGACCACAAGTTTGCCCATGGCGTAATGGGGTAGTTCCACCATAGGAACCGTGCCTGGTTGTCGGAAAGACTCGGTGCTAACATCAGCAAGCATTCGTGAAAGGACGGCTGAACATGTTTGACGGCCATCTTCGCTTCATCACAGATCGGGCGGTAAAGCCGATCGGGAACGGACTGTCGAGGCTCGGCGTCCGGCCCGATCACCTCACCGTTCTCGGATTGGTCATGTCGGTGGCCGCAGCCGTCACCATTGGTTCGGGACATCTCTTCATCGGCTTCCTCGTGCTCGTGGGTTCCGCGTTGCCAGACCTGTTCGATGGCGCAGTGGCGAAAGCGGGTCAGTCCTCGAGCATTCGCGGCGCGTTCTTTGATTCGACGGCTGACCGCGTCACCGACGGCTTCCTGCTTGCCGGCATCGCCTGGCACCTGCAGGCAACCCGTGGTGGACAGGCCCACATGTTGGCGTTCGCGATCCTCGGCGTCTCGACGCTCATCAGCTACACACGTGCCAAAGCGGAAATCTACGGTTTCGACGCCAAGGGCGGTCTCATGGAGCGCGCCGAACGAATCATCGTGCTGTGCGTCGGGCTCGTGATCTCCCCCCTTCTCGTTCCCGTGCTTTGGCTCATGTTGATCCTCACGACCATCACGGCGATTCAGCGCTTTGTGAAGGTGTGGCGTCAGGCAGGCAAACCGCCGGTGCCTGTGAAGCCCGAACGTCGTCGAGCACGAACGATTGCGAACCGTCGGATCTCCGAGCGCAGTCGCGGCACCACGTCTCGGGGCAACAATGCCCTTCTGACGTGGCGCGATCGAACGATCGAGTCACGCGAAGCCCGACGTGCGGCGTTGGATGCCTCCGACGACGAAACCATTGCCGAATCGATCGCAGCGTGGCGCGATCGTCTCAAGAACCGTGCCGAAAAGTAGCGGCCGACTGTTCTCTCGCATACAAGACGTCGCTGTTGTTCTGAGCTACCGCACCGCGGCAAAACTCGTCGCCCGAATCCCGACCCCGCTCGCATCCCTCGGTGGACGCGTCCTGGGTCGAGTGTTGATCCGATCGATGGGGCCACAACGCGCCCTTGTCGCTCGTCATCAGGCGCGCCTGTCCCCGGAGCTTGTCACCGCAGGGCCGGCGGCCATGGAACGTCGCGTCGCCGAAACCTTTGACTCCTACGCTCAGTATTGGGTTTCGATGTTTCGGCTCCAAGGCCAAAATCAGTCGCAAATCGACGCCACGATCCACGTCGACGGTGCCCAGTACATCGACGCTGCTCTGCACGCCGGGAAGGGCGCCATCATGGCCATGCCCCACATCGGGGCCTGGGATCACGGCGGTGCGTGGTTGGCCGGCCAGTGGCCCCTCACCGTCGTCGCCGAGCGGCTCCATCCGCCGGCGCTCTTCCAATGGTTCTGCGAACAGCGCGCCCGAAACGGCATGACCGTAGTCGCGTTGGGCGACGATGAGGGGGGCAAGAAGCTCATCCGGGCATTGCGAAACAATGAAGTGATCGGCCTACTCTGTGATCGCGACATCGCGGGTGGGGGAGTCGAAGTCACCTTCTTCGGAGAAACGGCGACGATGCCTGCAGGACCGGCCCTGCTGGCAATTCGCACCGGTGCCCAGATTCTGCCCAACGCGGTGTACCAGCGACCCGACGGAAGCGCCCACGGGGTGATACGGCCACCACTGAGCTTTGAGCCGACGGGCAAGCTCCGGACCGATATCGCTACGCTCACCCAGATGCTTGCCGACGAGTTGGCTCAATTGATCGCAGTGGCCCCCCAACAGTGGCATGTCTTGCAGCCCCATTGGCTCAGCGACACAGCGAACTCGGTAGGCTGACCCGCCGTGCGCGTCGGAATGTTCAGCCCATACAGCCTGAGCGTGCACGGTGGCGTTCAAGACCAGGTCCTCGGCCTCGCCAGAGCGTTGCGCAAGCATGGCCTCAACGTCCGGGTGCTTGGCCCGTGCGACGGGCCGCCACCCGAGCCGGGCGTGACGCCACTCGGCAACGCCATCCCCGTCGACGCCAATGGCTCGGTCGCACCGATTGCACCGGACCTTGCCGCGACACTGCGAACCATCCGTGCGCTTCGAGACGAACGCTTCGACGTCCTTCACCTTCACGAACCCCTCGTCCCCGGTCCGAACCAAACCGCGCTCATCACCAAGTACGCCCCGATCGTCGGCACGTTCCACGCGGCAGGGGTCAGCGCCAGCTATCGATGGCTTCGTCTACCCCTGAAGCGCATTTCGAAAGCGATCGACATACGGTGCGCCGTAAGCCCCGATGCCATGGCCTTGGCACAGCGC
>JANOWU010000127.1:0-8391 GCA_031418035.1 Acidimicrobiia bacterium | reverse complement strand
CGGTGCTCTGACGCCGAGGGAACTTGTGGCCCGTTACAACGACATCACCGGTCGTCGGATCGCAGAGATTGGCGCGATTGCCGACGACATGTTCGAAGCACCATCGGTCACACCCGTCGGTCCAGGAACCTATGCGCGCTTCATGGCGATACGCGTGTTCGATGTGTGGGTCCACGAACGCGACATTCGCGTTCCACTTGCGATCCCCGGCGACGATTCCGGACCGGCTGCGGAGATGGCCCTGGACGAGGTTCACGGCTCGATCGGGTTCATCGTCGGCAAGAAGATCGCTTTGGCCGACGGGCGGGGTATCGCGATCGATCTGACCGGACCGGTGAAGCGCACACTGCGCGCCAAGGTCGAGGGCAAGGCGAAGCGCGTCGAGGAACTACCCAACCCCGACGTCACGCTCACGGCGGATTCGCTCACGTTCATGTTGCTGGCGTGCGGCCGCATCGACCCCGAGGAACCCATTGCCGATGGCCGCGTCACGTGGTCGGGCGACGCCGAACTCGGAGCTCACGCCGCCCGCCACCTTGCCTTCACGATGTAGGGCTCGGCGATAGTGGTCATTTCCTCGCTCAGGGAGCGAGGAAATGACCACTTACTCCTGGTTCGGTATCGATGACGCGCCCGGCGATGTCGTCGCGGGTCGAGGTTTGCTGGAGACCGTTACAGAAGGCGGTGGCGACGCAGGTGTTACGACCGCCGAGGCGGTAGGAGCAGGCTGCGGGTCGGCGGGCGCTTGAATCGGGGCGGTTGCGGACACTCCCGCTTTCGTGGCCCCACCAGCGCCAGCTCCACCTGCGCCCGCGCCCGGGCCCGGGCCCATGCGGGTAGGGGTGCCCCGGAAGCATCCAAGAAGATATGGGAACATAGCAGTTGCGTGGTAGTGGTACTGCGAGACCTTTGCGCCGTCGATGGTCACCTCGTGGGTGTGTCCGTGGCATTCGTCGAGGTCGGCGTTGGTTAGCTCAGCCCCGTTTTCGCCGCGGACACCGAAGATCGCAAAGCCATCCATCGCGAACCCGATGATCGCCGAATGGCCAGAGCCTGCGCTCTCGAGGCAAGCGGAAAGGTTGTGATAGTGGTACGAACCGTTCTTCTCCGGATGTCCGCCACACTTGTCCTGGACTTCATGCGCGGGGGCGTCTCGCTGATCAGCGTCGAAACCATTGAACAATGCCACGCCACCAAGCGTGTAGCCGATGGCTCCTCCGCTCAGACACGAGGGTGTTGCCGCGAGCTGAGGTTTCGACGCAACGCTCACCGATAACGTCTGTGCACGTATCGAATTCGGGTTGCGGTCGTAGGTGAATGCAGGATCGCTCGATGCGATCGGAAACACACCGGTCCCGTGCGTGGGGAGTCCGGTTCCGGACAACGTGCGTTGTCCGTTCGCCACGCCCCAGGTGGTCCGGGCAGCCGACCACATGACGTCGCCCTGCACCGTCGGTTTGAGCTTCGCGTTCCAGGTCCTATCACCGTTGAGCCAGGGTCGGTCGTTCCCGGAGGATTTGGCCGACGCGCCGCCTTGGCAGGAGAACACCATCGATCGCGCGGGCACGGTGCTGATTTTGCCGTCGCCTAGGACGAGGCGTGTCCGATCGATCGTCGACGAGTTCGCCGTTGGCTTCGTCGACGTGCCGCTTTTCGTCGACGGTGCATTCGCAACCGACGTTGCAGCCGACGTCGGAGCCGATGGTGGGCGCGGGGCCGTGCCTAGGGGCTTCGGTTTTGGCGGGGTGGGTCGCGATTTTGGTTTTGTGACGGCAAACGCCGGTGAGGCAGCGCTCAGTCCTCCAAGGAGAACAAGCGTGAAGAGGGCCGTGCTGCGCTGTCGCATGAAGGTTTCGATCCTTAAGTATTGATTACTTTGCTATCGGATCTATTTGTTATCTCCATTTTCCCGGCCGATGATGAGGATGTGATCCCGAGAATTTGCTTGACATAAGAAATATAATTCCGTAATTTCAGTTCGCAGAAGGGGAGTATCCCTCGTTGCACAGTCGTCATCACGGTTTCGCGTTGAAGCCCGGTTGTGTGGTCGGTGTACCTGTCGACCGGAGAGACCTTCAGAACCCAAGAGGTCCGCGTCATGGCACTCACCGTCGTCCCCGCCACCGATCCCGCCGTCGATCCACTGCTCGAAACACGCCTCAGCGTCGTCGGGAACTCCTCGTGGCAGCGCTCATCGGATCATGATTCGCCGCTGCGTGAAGCCACGATCGACGAGCTGCGATTCCTGCAACGAGAAGTCGGATATCCCTTGGTCACCGTGTTGTTGGGGACGGCGCCCGACCTGCTCGTGGGCGCCGACCATCTTGTTCGGCTCGAAACGCTGTGCGAGACCGCACGAAAACGCCTTCTCCTCGAGATCGAACCGGCCGAGGCCAACGCGTTCGTGGACGCGCTGCGCGGACTCGGGAAAAGGATCGTCGGCCAGCGAACCGTAGAGGGGATTGCGTTCTTTGCCTCGGAGCGAGTCAGCCGGGCCTATCGGGTGTTGTCACGGATCGAAGACCGGGTCGTCGTCGACCCCACGTTTGCCACCCGCGATCTGGCCCGCTCGATCGCGTTGAACCCGCCGTATCGGTTGCTCGTGCTGACCCAGGACTCGGCTCGACTGCTCGTTGGTTCGGGTGAGCAGCTGCGCGAGGTGAAAAACGATGTCTTTCCCATCGCCACGGGTACCAGCGTCGTTGATCGGGAGAAGCGCACCTTCGCCGACCGTGACAAGAGGGCGCTGCACGACACTGCCGCGTTCTTGCGGCGAGTAGTCGTTGACCTTCGCTGCGACCCCGCAACCGCCGGACTGCCCCTCATTGCGGTGGCGTCTACCGCGATGACGGGCGCGATTCGAAGCTGCGTGGACCTTGCCCCGATCGGGGTCGTCGTGGGAAGTCATGAGAAGACGGCGGTGAGCCGACTTTCCAAGCTCGCCCGCCCCGTTATCGACGCGTACCTCGCCGACATCCGAGAGGCGGCCCTCGAGCGTCTGGAACACGCGGTCGGAGCGCGTCAAGGAGCCGTCGGCATCAACCATGTCTGGAGTGCCGCGCAGCGCGGCTTGATCGACACGCTCCTGGTCGACGAGTCCTTTCGGTATCCCGCGTGGACCACCTTGGGCGGCAAGAACCTGGTGCGTGCGTTTACGCCCGAGAGTCCCGACGTGATCGACGATGCGGTCGACGAAGTCATCGAAATGGTGCAACGCCGGGATGCGACGGTGTGCTTCGTCCGTCCCGGGGAACTGGGCCCCGACAAGATCGCTGCGGTGTTGACCCGTCGCCGGGCGAGTTGATCCGGCAATTTTGTCCGCTCGTAGCGGCTACGTACTATGACCCTGAGCGTCCCGCGGTGGGATCGTAAAGGAGCAGATCATGGGAATTTGTGACGGCCGTGTAGCAATCGTGACGGGCGCCGGGCGTGGCATCGGGCGTGAACACGCGCTCTTGCTCGCCAAGGAAGGCGCGATGGTTGTCGTGAACGACCTCGGTGGCGCCATCGATGGCAGTGGGAGCGATCTCACTCCGGCCCAGCAGGTCGTTGCCGAGATCGAAGCCATGGGTGGCGCGGCGATCGCGAATGGTGACGACGTCAGCAGTTGGGACGGCGCTGAACACATGATCAAGGAAGCAGTCGACACCTTCGGTGATCTGCACGTGCTCGTGAACAATGCCGGCATCTTGCGCGACCGCATGCTGGTCAACATGACCGAAGCCGAATGGGACGCCGTGATCCAGGTGCACCTGAAGGGAACGTTCGCGCCGTCTCGCCATGCCGCAGGGTATTGGCGCGAACAGCACAAAGCAGGCAAGGACGTTGACGCGCGCATCATCAATACGACGTCGGTGTCGGGTATCTACGGCAACCCCGGTCAGACGAATTACGGGGCGGCGAAGATGGGCATCGCGGCCTTCGGCATCATCGCTGCCCAGGAGCTCTCTCGCATCGGCGTCACGGTCAATGCGATCTCCCCGGGAGCGCTGACCCGCCTCACCGAGAACCTGATGGGCGAGGTGACCGACAAGCTCCGAGAGACCCGTGGTCCGGATTGGATCGCACCGATCTGTGCGTGGTTGGCGAGTCCGCTGTCGCGCAACGTCACCGGCCGCGTGTTCCAGGTCGCCGGCGATGAGATCGCCATTGCGGAGTCGTGGCACAAGGGACCGGCCGGTCTCAACACGCTCGATCCGGAGGCGCTCACGCCGGTGATCGCCGAGCTCATGGCGAAGGCTCGCCTCAACGCCGACATGAACGGCAACGACGTGGAAGGCCCCGGACGACCCGGACGGACCATCTGAGCGGCAGCCGCGGCGTCGGCGACGCCAGCGACCGGAGCGCGACGGGGCCGCTAGGTTTGGCTGATGGCTCAGCCTGACCCACTCATCGAATACGCCGATCGGATCGTGGTCGACGGTTGGTGTCTGCGCTCGGCGCTCGTGCGCTATGCGCAGGCCCAACCCGTGCGGGCAACGAAGCTTCACGGCCTCATGCGCCGACTCGACGCGGCGCTGGCTCCGAGCTCGCCTCACCGCCCGACCCTTATCCCGACGGTCGCCCGATTCGACGACCTTGCGTTGACGATGTCGGCCTGGGCGGCCGATCGATCAACACATGCACGGCCCGACGAATTGGTCGACAACGTCATGGCTGCGACCAGCGCCGAGTTCGAACAGTTCGGGGTTCCCGAGGAGCAGATCGACCCGGCCGAGTGGAAGGCAATGCGGTCATCGGAGGGCCGACGAGCCCCGAAGAAGCCCCGGTAGTTCGAAGCGACCCTCAGGGGGAGAACAGGGGAACGCCCTGGTAGCAAAAGTCAGGCACGACGTCACGATGGCGGAGTGGCAAGAACTTCAGGACTCGAACATCGGATCCGGTGGGAACGTCGGGCACTGGCGTTCGGGGCGAGTACACCGCTGTTGTACTTCGGTACGCAGGCAATTGCCGCACGTGGGACGCCGGGCTACAGCGTGATTCGTCAGCCGGCCAGCGATCTCGGAATCGCGGGGTCGGCAATGGCCGCTCTGTTCAACATCGGCGCGCTGTGTACCGGCACCGCATGCCTTGGCGCCGCAATTGGCATGTACACAGCGCTTCGTCGGCGTGCCACCGGGACGGGGAGAACGACGCTTGCGTGCCTTGCCGTGGCATCGTGTGGCGTCGGTGCCATTGCTGCGGGTTGGTTCCCGCTACCCGACGCACGCCACGGCGGGGGAGCGTTCGGCGCAGGGATCTTCGCGGTGCCGCTGCTGTTGGCGCTCTGTGCCGGGTCGGAGAGCGACACATTGCGACGTCGGTACTTTTGCGTGAACCTCGCGTTGTTCGTCGTGTCGGGACTCTGCTTGAGCGGGGCTACCGGACTTGATGCGAATCGCTACGCCGGCTTGTTTCAGCGGCTTCTCGCCGTCACGGTGTTTGTGCCAGTAGGCGTGCTGTGCGCGCGTCTGTGGCGACAGAGTTCGGTGCGGCCGCAACGGTGAACAGCGGCACGGCTCGGATGACGATGTTGTCGTCGTAACTGCGTAACTTTCGGTCGAAGGCGCCGCCGCACGTGATGAGCGTGAGCACGGGTGTACCGCTTCGACGGAACAACTCTCGGCTCGGAAGTTGTTCCTTGTCGATCTGGAAGCGTTCGGTGACGGTGTACCCGTGTTGCACACCGTTGGTGTCATGCACGGAGACCTGTTCGCCAATCTCGAGTCGACGCAGTTCGATGAACACGCCGGGGGATTCGCGGTGATCGACGTGTCCGGCGATGACGGCCGATCCACGATCGTCTCCGGGAAGCGGTCCACGGTCATACCAACCGGCTTCGAACGCTCCCGGTATCTCCATAGATCGATCGGGATTAATGCCGACAGAGACCACGGGGGCATCGACGTTGAGCGACGGAATCACGATGCGCTCCGGGACGCCGGGCTGGGCACGCACACCCACCGGAGCGTCCTCGGGTGTCGTTGGCGAAGCTGACGCGGTGGTATCGGGAATGAAGATCTCCGGAGGCGAGATGGGCTCTATGACTCGGGAGGTCTTGCCAACGCCGTTTCCGGCGCGAGCGACGGTCGAGACGGGGACTCCCGCCAGGTCGCTCCGTGGAGGCTGCGAACTGGCTCGCTGCCACGCAACGCCGGCGCCCACGAACAATGCCGCTGACGCAACGAGAACGAAGAGTGGGGCGCGAGATGGCATGGGCGGTGGAAATCATGACCCGGATTGGGGATGGCTGGGGGTGCGCCGCCCCCAACCCGGGCTCACGAATGGTGAAGGATCAGCTAGCGCGGCGACGTCGGGCGAGCACGAGCGTCGACGAGACGATTCCTGCGGCGCCAAGTCCGGCGAGGGCAAGCAGCATGTTGTTGTTGCCGGAGCTGGCGGCGAGGCCGTCGTCACCGGTTTCGACCTTGACGGGTGCCTCATCTTCGGCGGCGTCGTCAGACGGTGCTTCGGTTGCTTCTGCTGCGTCTGCTTCGGTTGCTTCTGCTGCGTCTGCTTCAGTCGCCTCAGCCGTGGCCTCCATTGCTTCGGCCGGCGCGGTGATGACGGCGTCGATCAGGTGGATGATGCCGTTCTTCGCCTTGATGTCGGCCGTGATGACGGTTGCGCCGCCGACCGTGAGCTTGTCACCGTCGAGCTTGACAGCAACCTTGCCCCCGAGCGTGTCGACGTTGGTTCCCGCAGCAGCAGTGGCGGCCTTGGAATCGACGGCACCGCTGATGACGTGCAGCTTCAAGATCTTCGCGAGATCGCCCTTCGGGTCCTTCAGAAGGGTGTCAACGGTTCCCGGGGGTAGGGCCTCGAAGGCCTTGTTTGTCGGGGCGAAGACGGTGAAGGGGCCGGGGCCGGACAGGGTTTCAGCTAGCTCGGCGGCAGTCACCGCAGCGACCAATGTCGAGAGGTCGGGGTTCCCCGAGGCAATCTCGACGATCGTCTTGTCTTCCTGGGCCGACGCAACAGTTCCGCCTCCGAATGTAAAGGTAACGGCGGACACGGCCGCTACGGCTGCATAGATGGCTTTGCGCATTGGTTCTCCTCGTGATGGCCACAACACTCGTTGGGCTAAGGGGTATTCGGACCTACTCGGCCAAATGGATGAATCATTCTTCCGATGTTTTTGGCACAGGCGCGAGGAAGGCACGAGACCGAAGACGATCTCGTGCCTCGTATTCGCCGAAGGCCCTGAAGATGTAAGGGGCGTTGCTCTCGGAGGTGTTATGCCACGACCTTCACGGTGCCCTGAAGATGTAAGGGCGATACTCGGGGAGGTGGTTATGCCGCGACCTTCACGGTGCCGACTCGTGCTGCTTCGCGTGCTGCAGTGGCCGCAGCCTTCTTGGCAGCTCGCTCGGCCGCGGCGGCCGTGCGCTTGGCTTCGGCTGCGAGCTTTGCGTTGACTTTGTCCTGCGCAATGTCGATCTTGACGTCCTGACGCAGCGCTGCTCGAACGGCGTCGAGCTGAGCGTTCACGGTGCGCTGCTGCGCAAGGCTGGCGTCGAGTTGCTGGTTGGCGGCTTTCAGTGCGGCGTTGTTCGCGGCGAGGAGTGCCTTGTCGCCGCGGTCAGGGACGAGTCCGAGAACCGTGGCCTGTGAAGGAATCGGGTTCACGCCGGCAAGGGTGGCCAGGGCAGAATCCTTTGCGAGTTGGGCGACGGTGGTATCGACGCCATCGGCTTTCGCCTTGTCGATCATGGTCTGAAGGCGAGCAGCTTCGGCGGCGAGGGTGTCCGAGCGAAGAAGTTGGGTGTCGCAACGTTCGACGATGCCGGTCTTCGGGGCGACGAGGGCGTACACGCGGTGTTCACCGAAAATGTTGCGGTAGAGGGTCCGGGCGGTTTGCCCATCGGTGGTCGCGGCAAGGGCGAGGCCGAGCGTATTCAGGCTTGTCGAGGTTCGAGAAATCTCGGCCAACATGGTTGCGTTCGCGCCGCAGTCCTTCGTGTTCGCGCTGATCTTTGCGGTGAGTGCGGTGAGGGTGACCTGACGCTTGGCGATAGCGGCGGCACCATTGGTCTGGTACCAGCCCAAAGACTGCAGAGTCTTGGAGATGGTGACCGTCTCCGCAATGGCCTCGGGGCTCGTGGGGGTGACCACGACGGGCTCGGCGACCGGCAGCGGTGTGACAGTAACGGTTTGGGCGTGGGATGTTGGGGCGAAGGTCAACATAATGCTCATGGTTGCGGCGGAGGCAATCGTGTTACGGACAAGACGACGTTTCATGGGGTTCTCCAAGGGTAAGGTCCGGGGCACATGGGGCCAGCGAAAGCTGCGGTGCGGTTCACTGCAACGGCGTTCACTTTGGTCACCGGCCGTGATGGTGAAAGCCGCAACCCGTGATGAGGCGATCAGGAGTTGTGTTGAAGTGGTGATGGCGTCGGCTCGTCTTCACAC
>JANOWU010000126.1:0-12828 GCA_031418035.1 Acidimicrobiia bacterium | reverse complement strand
CGAAGGCGACCGTTTGATCCGACAGATTCTTAAACTGCGTAAGAACGAGCCTCCTACGGAGAGCTTTGCGGAAACGAGATGGATACAGCTGCTCCGCAAACACGGCTTGACCTGTTGGCGCCAGGTTCCTGTCGTGGACGGGACGCAAGAGCTGCATCGAGTGGACACGGTCGTGCCTTTCAACCCTCGTCGGCCACAACAGGTCGGAGTTAGGGGGCGGGAGGAAGTCCGTGGATCTTCTCGTGGATCGCCTGGGCGACTGTGTTGGGGAGCCAGGTGAGGGCAAGGAGTTGGTCGAGTGAGGCAGTCTTCACGGCTGCGACGCCACCGAGTTCCGCGGTGAGACGCTTGCGACGTGACTCACCGAGCCCGGCGATGTCGTCGAGAACCGACGTGGTCATACGCTTCGCGCGCAGCTCGCGGTGGAAGGTGATGGCGAATCTGTGCGCTTCGTCTCGAAGGCGCTGCAACAGGTAGAGAGCCTCGCTCTGGCGCGGAATCCGGATCGGCTCGCTTTGATAGGGCACGAAGACCTCCTCGTACTGCTTGGCCAGCGAGCACACGGCGATTTCGCTGTCGAGACCCAAACGTTCGAGAACTTCGACGACGGCCGACAACTGGCCCTTGCCGCCGTCGATCACCAACAGGTTCGGAGGGTAACGGAACTTGGTTCGCTGCTCCACGGGCTGATCGCGCTCACGAAGGTACGCCTCGAGTCGACGGGTAAGCACCTCCGCCATAGCCGCAAAATCATCGTTGGCCGCGGGCCCGGCTTCGGCGCTGCCTCGCACCTTGAACCGGCGATATTCGCGCTTGTTCGGAAGGCCATCTTCAAAGACCACCATCGACGACACATAGTCCGTACCCTGAATGTGGGAGTTGTCGTAACACTCGATGCGCAGCGGGGCCTCGGGCAGGTCAAGCCAGTCCATCAGCTCGTTGAGTGCTTTCGCCCGAGCATTGTGATCAGCGCTTCGACGCATCCGGTGGCGAGTGAACTCCTCCTTCGCGTTGCGGGTGACATTTTCCAGAAACTCCCGCTTCTCGCCTCGTTCGGGCACACGCAGCTCCACGCGGGCCGTTGCTCGCCCAACGCCACCGTCGCGACTCTCGTTGCGACGCAACGCCAGAAACTCCTCGTAGATCAGCGGATCGGAGGGAAGATCCGGAAGGAGCACGATCTTCGGGTAGCCCGCCGCCGGTTCCTCGTAGTACACCTCTTCGAGAATCTGGCCGATGAGATCTGGCCGGCTCAGCTCTTCGACCTTGTCGATGATGAACCCTTTGCGTCCGACGACCCTTCCTTTGCGTACATAGAAAATTTGGACTGCAGCTTCGAGCTCGTCGTCGACGATTCCGATGGCGTCGAGGTCATCGGTCTTTTCTGCGACCAGCTGCTGTTTGTCGATGGCCTTTCGGACAGCAATGAGGCGGTCTCGTGTTCTTGCGGCGCGCTCGAACTCGAGTGCCTCAGCCGACGCCCGCATCTGCTTTTCGAGCGAGTCGATGAGCGGATCGGTTTCGCCGTCCAGAAAGCTAATAAGCTCACGTACCATTTCCTGGTACTGGTCGGCAGTGACTTCACCGACACATGGCCCTGCACATTTCTCGATGTGGAACAACAAGCACGGACGCCCCAGCTTGGAATGAGCGTTCAACTTGTTGTCGCTACACGTCCGAATCGGGAACGATCGAAGCAGGAGGTCCAGTGTCTCTCGGATCGCGTAGGCGTTGCCATACGGACCGAAGTACTTCGTGCCTTTGCTTTTCGCCCCTCGCCGGACCATCGCCCGCGGCCATTCGTCGGACAGCGTGATCGCAAGGTGTGGATAGCTCTTGTCGTCACGAAGACGAATGTTGAAGCGCGGCCGGTACTGCTTGATCAGCGAATATTCGAGCATCAAGGCCTGGACCTCGGTCTCGACCGTGATCCACTCCACGGTGTGGGCCGTGGCTACCATCTGCGCGGTTTTCGGGTGCAGGAGGTACGGATTGCCGAAGTAGCTGTTCAGGCGGCTACGGAGCGACTTCGCCTTGCCGACATAGATGACGCGACCGTCGGCGTCACGAAACTGGTACGAGCCTGGAGACTCAGGAATGGTGCCAGCTGGCGGGCGTTGAACCACGCCCGCCAGTGTGCCAGCAACGAGGAGCTACGAATGCACGGTGGCAAGTCGACCACCGACCAAGCGATTGCGTCAGGCGGCCACGACGACCGTTTTGGCGAACTTGTCGTTGACGCTCTGGCGACGGGAGTCAGTGAACACCAATACCAACGAGGCAATACCGATCAAGGCACTCAATGGCGAGCCGATCGTGGGGATGATCCCAACGGCGTTTGGCAACCAGCGTTTGAACGCCGTGTTCAGATCTGGCGTTTGTCCGTCGGCCATCCGAACGATTTTTATCTTCATGACTTTCTTGCCCACGGTCTGGCCGCCGTGCGATGTCATGTACACCTCGTACAGGGCACCGATTGCAACGCCGATGAGTCCACCGGCGAACGCCGCTCCGGTGCTGATGCTGTCGCCATCGTCGCTCAAGGATTTCGCAACCGTTCCACCAATAAGTATTAGAAAAATCGGCACCATGATGATGGCGTCGATGATGCGAGCGACCACACGCTGCCCAACACTGGCTAGTTGACCGGTGCCGGGTATGGAGTTGTCTGCCATGAAATTCCCCCTCATAGATGAAGACCCTGCGTCTTCCGCCTGACAGCATCACAGAAAAGTTTCCGGTTTGCCGTCATGGATCAGATTCCCGGCCCGTAACCGACCAGGCTCGCGAGTCTCGGCGTCGTTAGACCTGCGCCTTCGACGACTTCGACACGGCAGGCTTCGACACGGCAGACTTCGACACGACAGGCTTCGACACCGACGACTTCGACAGGGCAGGCTTCGACACTTCAGGCTTCGACACGGGTTTCGCTGGAGTAGCGATCGCCCCCTTCGCGGTAACACTCTTCTTGACCGTTCGCGTCGGCGATGCCTCTCCCGGCGCAAACCCCTCGAGCAACGGTTTGAGAAAGCGTGCGGTATGACTGGTCGAATGCTGCGCGACCTGCTCCGGCGTGCCCTCGCACACCACCAGACCGCCACCGCTTCCGCCCTCGGGACCCATGTCGATGACCCAATCGGCGGTCTTCACGACGTCGAGATTGTGTTCAATCACCAGGACCGTGTTTCCCTGATCAACGAGACGCGAGAGCACGATGAGCAGCCGACGGATGTCTTCGAAATGCAGACCGGTGGTCGGCTCGTCGAGCACGTACACGGTCTTGCCCGTCGATCGCTTGGAGAGTTCGGCACTGAGCTTGACACGTTGCGCCTCGCCACCTGACAGCGTGGTCGCGGGCTGACCCAAGCGGACGTACCCGAGGCCGACGTCGCAAAGGGTTTGCATGTGCCGGGCGATATTGGGCTGATTCTCGAAGAACGTGACCGCTTCCTCGCATGGCATGTCGAGGACCTCGGCGATGTTCTTTCCCTTGAACGTGATGTCGAGGGTGTCGCGGTTGTACCGAGCACCCTTGCAAACCTCGCACGGCACGTAGACGTCGGGGAGGAAGTTCATTTCGATCTTGATCGTGCCATCGCCGGCGCATCCCTCACAGCGACCGCCTTTCACGTTGAACGAGAACCGGCCCTGTTGATAGCCACGGACCTTGGCCTCGTTCGTCGTGGAGAACAGCTTGCGAATGTTGTCGAACACGCCGGTATAGGTGGCTGGATTCGAACGCGGCGTCCGACCGATCGGTGACTGGTCGATCGCAATGACCTTGTCGATCGCGTCGATTCCGTCGACTCCCTTGTGGAGCCCGGGAACTGTCTTCGCTCGATAGATCTTCTGCATCAAACTGGCCAGCAAGATGTCGTTGACCAGCGTCGATTTTCCGCTTCCCGACACACCGGTCACCGCCACGAACTGGCCGAGCGGAAAGTCGACGGTGATGTTTCGCAGATTGTTCTCGCGCGCCCCTCGCACCGTGAGAAACAGCCCTTTTCCCGGTCGACGAAGTGCGGGAATCGGAATCTTCTTCACCCCGCTCATGTACTGGCCGGTGATGCTGCGGGGCTCGTTGACGAGATCGTCGAACGTCCCCGAGACCAGCACCTCGCCCCCGTGTTCTCCGGCGCCGGGTCCTATGTCGACGATGTGATCGGCGATGCGAATCGTGTCCTCGTCGTGTTCGACGACGATCACGGTGTTGCCGAGGTCGCGCAGACGAACCATCGTCTCGATGAGGCGGTGGTTGTCGCGTTGGTGCAGCCCGATCGATGGTTCATCGAGCACGTACAACACCCCGACAAGACCACTGCCGATCTGCGACGCGAGCCGGATTCGCTGCGCTTCGCCTCCCGCCAGCGTTGCTGCGCTTCGATTGAGCGACAGGTAATCAAGGCCGACGTCGAGAAGAAACTTCATCCGCTCGTTGACCTCCTTCACGACACGTTCCGCAATCATCAGGTCACGAGCCGAAAGGGTGAGCCCGGCGAGAAACAGGGCGGCGTCGCCGATCGACATGTTGCCGACGTCGAAGATGTTCTTCTCGTTGATGAAAACGTTCAAGCTGGCGGGGCCGAGCCGTGCGCCACCACAGTCCGGGCACGCGACCTCACGCATGTACCCTTCCATCTGTTCGCGTGACCAGTCGCCTTCGGCTTCGGTATGGCGTCGGGTGATCCACGGAACGACGCCCTCGTACTGCGAGTTGTATGCGCGCGTACGACCATAGCGGTTCTTGTACTCGACATGAACCGTCACACCCCCCGTACCCTGCAGCAACACCTTCTGTTGAGCTTTGGTGAGCTTGGACCACGGGGCGTTGAGGTCGAAGTCGTACGCGACGGATACTGCTTCGAGCACGCGGGCGAAGTATTCGCCCTTCGACCCCGACCACGGTGCAATCGCTCCCTGATTGATCGAGAGGTCGGTGTCGGGCACCACAAGTTCGGGGTCAACCTCGAACCTCGTGCCCAGGCCTTTGCACGATGTACACGCTCCGTAAGGTGAGTTGAACGAGAAGCTCCGTGGCGCAAGCTCGTCGTAGGAACTCTCACAGATCGGGCAGGCCATGTGCTGACTAAAGATCAATGTCTGTGGCTCCGAGCCGTCGGTCGTGGAGACCAGTTCGATCTCGGCCACGCCTTCGGCGAGACGCAGAGCCGTTTCGAGCGAATCGGTCAGACGTCGTTCGATCCCCTTCTTCGAAACCAGTCGATCGACGATGACCGAGATGGTGTGGTTCTCGTATCTCCCGAGTTCGATCTTCTCGGTGAGATCCTTCACCTCGCCGTCGATCTTGGCGCGCGCAAAACCCTGGCGAGCAAGGTCGGCCAAGAGCTCCAGGTATTCACCCTTCCGGCCGCGCACAACGGGCGCCATGACCTGGAATCGAGTTCCGTCGGGAAAGTTCGCGATGCGATCGACAATCTGTTGTGGCGTCTGACGTTCGACCCGCGCGCCATCCTTCGGGCAATGCTGAATCCCGATCCGGGCGAAGAGCAACCGCAGGTAGTCGTAGACCTCCGTGATTGTTCCTACCGTTGAACGAGGGTTGCGCGAGGCCGATTTCTGGTCGATCGAAATCGCCGGCGACAGCCCCTCGATGAAATCGACGTCGGGTTTGTCCATTTGGCCGAGGAACTGTCGCGCATAGGCGCTGAGGCTCTCCACATAGCGACGTTGGCCTTCGGCATAGATCGTGTCGAAGGCAAGACTCGACTTTCCCGAACCGGAAAGCCCCGTAAAAACGATCAGTCGATCTCTCGGGAGATCCACCGAAACGTTCCGGAGGTTGTGTTCACGGGCACCACGGACAATCAACCGATCGGACATACGTTCGATAGATTACCCGCCGATGCAGCTGTCTGATTTCCGCTAGGTGACTGCCGTGGCATGTGTCATGCTCGACGGCGATGGAACATCCACTTGCGCCGGGCTCCTCCACGCTGAACGCCCCACTTGACCACGACACGTGCTATCGGGCAGCGGTCGCTCGTGACAAACGCTTCGACGGCTGGTTCGTCACAGCTGTCAGGACCACCGGCATCTACTGCCGGCCGAGTTGTCCGACTCCGGTGCTGCCAAAGTCCGTCAACGTCGAGTTTCACCGGACTGCGGCCGGGGCCCAGCAACTGGGATTTCGCTCCTGCAAACGGTGTCGGCCCGACGCAACACCGGGCTCGCCGGAGTGGAACGTACGCACGGACCTCACCGGTCGGGCACTGCGGCTCATTGCCGACGGTCTGGTCGATCGCGAAGGCGTGCCCGGTCTCGCGCGAACGCTCTTCGTGAGCGAACGACACCTGACCCGAACGATGCAACAGGAACTCGGCACCGGACCCCTGGCGATTTCACGGGCCCAACGCGCACAGACGGCACGCGTGCTCATCGAGACCACCAGTATGAACTTCGGCGATATTGCCTTCGCCTCGGGTTTCTCGAGCGTCCGCCAATTCAACGACACGATCGTCGAGGTTTTCGCGACAACGCCAACCGAACTTCGCGCCCATCGCCGCGGTGTGGATCGTTCCGTCGTCGCAGATAACGCAGTTCATCAGCCGGGCACCATCACCGTACGTCTGCCGTTTCGCGTGCCGTTCGATGCGGACTCGCTGTTCCAGTTTCTTGTTGGTCGAGCGATCGAGGGAGTCGAAGTTGCGACGCCGACGTCGTATCGGCGGACCTTGCGCCTTCCATCCGGTCCCGCTTCCGTTTTTATACGCGCGCAGACGGATCACCTCCTCGCAACGTTCCAGCTGACGTCGCTCTCCGATCTTGGCGCCGGAACCGCCCGTGTACGCCGGCTCTTCGACCTCGACGCCGACCCGATAAGCATTGCCGAAGCACTCGGCCAGGACATGAACCTGCTCGAAGCCGTTCGTGCGAACCCCGGGCTGCGATGTCCCGGATCCGTCGATCCGCACGAGGTCGTCGTTCGGGCGATCCTCGGCCAGCAGGTTTCCGTCGCGGCCGCACGCACCCACGGATCCCGCCTCGCCGAGCGCGTCGCAAGCCAGGGCCTCACCGACGACCACATTCCGCTGCTCTTCCCTTCCGTGCACGAGATCGCCGAACTTTCGCCGGGCGACTTTGCGCTGCCTGTTCGGCGGGCTGAGACGCTCATTTCCGTTGCCGAGGCCCTTGCTTCGGGCAACATCGTGCTGACGCCGGGAGTCGACCGCGCGCAGGCACGACGCCAACTCGAACAGTTGCCCGGTATCGGGCCGTGGACGGCGGGGTACGTTTCCCTCCGCGGCCTCAGCGATCCTGATGTGTGTTTGCACGGCGACCTCGTCGCCGTCAACGGTGCACGAAACCTCGGGATTGCGAACTCGGCGCGTGAACTCGAGCTCGCCTCGGAGCGTTGGGCCCCGTGGAGATCCTATGCAACGCACCTTCTGTGGGCGTCAGCCCATACGCAGCCAAAACATACGCGCGCCTAGTAACGCGAACCACTGCACCAATTCTGATCACAGGACATCCGATGAACTCAACAACGCAAACACCGCTCTTCTCGTGCCGATACGACAGCCCTGTCGGCGACCTGTCCATAGTCTGCAGTGATCACGGGCTCGTGGCGCTGTTATGGCCCGGGGAGATTCGCGTCCCACTCCCCGGCGTCGCGTCGCGCGTCGATCGGGATTCCCATCCCATTCTTGCGACGACGTGCCAACAACTCGATGAGTACTTTTCCGGCCAACGAACCTCTTTCGATGTTCCGCTCTCCCCGAGTGGGACCGAGTTCCAACTGGAAGCGTGGCAGGCACTTCGCGCAATCCCTTACGGCGAAACTCGCTCCTACGCGGAGCAGGCCACCACGATCGGTCGCCCCAAGGCGGTCCGCGCCGTTGGAGCAGCGAACGGTCGAAATCCGATATCGATCATCGTGCCGTGCCATCGCGTGATCGGCTCGAACGGATCGCTCACCGGCTTTGGTGGCGGTCTCGACGCGAAGACGTTCCTCCTCGAACACGAGCGGCGCGTATCCGGAAACCCATCGGGACCTGCGTCGCTTTTCGACTGAGCGAGCGGCGCGCCTCGAACACGCCTGATCGCGCCGGGGACTCAACGACCGCGAAACTCGGGCGCCCGACGCTCTTTGAACGATGCGACGCCCTCGCGAAAGTCTTCGGTGAGCGTCGTAAGGGCATACTGATCGACGTCCATATGTGCACCTAGATCATCGAGCGCCGTCGACAGAGCGTTCACGGATCGTTTGACCATGCGCACCGGGATCGGCGGATGCGCAGCGATTCGCTCTGCGAAGTTCAGCGCCGAATCGAACGCAGTCCCATCGGGTACGACGTCCTCGACGAGACCCCACTGCAGTGCCTGTGCCGACGAGATCCGTTCGTTAGCCAGTATCACCGCCTGTTTCGTTCGCGCCGGCCCAATCAGGTGCAGAATCCGCGGCACCGACCCCCAACTCATGTTCATCCCCAACGCCACCTCGGGAATTCGAAAGTGTGCAGACGATCCACAGGTCCGAAAGTCGAGCGACACCACGAGTGCGGCGCCGCCGCCGATGCAGTGACCCTCAACGGCCGCAATGGTGACCTGGTCCATTCGCTCCCACGCCTCGCACATCTGCGGTCCGAGGCGCAGTAGCTGTCGACGCTCACCCATCCCGAGCGTGTCACGGTGATAGCTCTCCTGATCGTTGAGATCGAAGCCTGCGCTGAATGCAGTCGCTGTTCCGGTGAGCACGACCGCAGACGTGCTCGTGTCGTCCTCGAAGCGTCGCGCCGTGTCGCGAAGATCACGTAGCGCCTGCATCGACAACGCGTTCAGTCGGTCACCACGATCGAAACGCACCACGGAGACGCGTCCGCCCGGGCCGAGACCTCGCTCGATCGTCACGAATGTTCCTACCGACTCGACGTTTGGCACGCCGAGATGGTACCTGTTGGTCACCCGTCGGCGAGAGGTGGACCGAATTCGCTCGCTCGAACGAAGGGCACAAGTCCCCGAGCCTCGGCCTCGCAACGAGCGTTGCCTCCGGGGTTCACTCGGGTAACGGGTCCGGCGCCGAAGCGCTCCGCGACTGCCGTGTTCGTGGACGAAGTCGGGCTGTCTTCCAGGATCAAGAGGCTCTCTGACTGCTGCGGCGAGGCGATCGTGACGCCGGCTGGCCCACTCGCGCGGACGCTGCGCTCGATGCAGTCCAACTGACGGGCAAGCGCTCGATCCCGCGGTAAGGCCTGCAACGTGGTCAGGGCAGCGAAAGCGGGTGCGGCCAACGCGAGCATGGCAAACGCAGGCAGGGCCGCCACAGCCGAGGTGCGAGCCGAGGTCTGAGTCGCGGCCCGTGCCGTGGTCCGGGCGTTTGCGGGCTTTCGTGCGGCAACCGCTGCGCTGCAACAGAACAGTGCCGCCGCGCAGCACATCCAAACAGGGAACATCGACCGCAGAGGAGCCGAAGCGTTGAAGCCCCATGCACTTACGAAACAGAAGGTAAGTACAGAGAGTATTGCCGCTGCTGCGGATATCGTCGCTGCGCGCCTGAACAGCGAGCGGCTCGTGGGAACTTGCCGTCCGACCAGTACGCCCGCCACAACGATGGTGATCGCCGGAAGCAGTCCAGCGGCCAAGAGGTTGATCTGAAGGACATACAACACCGTCTTTGCACTCGAGAACACGGTCGCGGCATCATGTTTCACGTTCACGATCATCATCTCGGACCGGCCGCCGTTTCCCGGAGCTGCGACGAGCGCCAGGCCGCCGATGCCACCAGCGAGAAACGGGGCAAGGCGTGCCGTGGTGAGCATGTGTCGCACGTGGCCCCGAGGTGATGCCGCGAGCGACCAGGAGTTCACGAACATCGCCGCCAACACGAACGGGACCACCACCGCCTGGATCTCGTTCCCCGACGCAGCCGCGAACGCGCACACAACGGCGCCCAGAACATGCGTTGGCTTCGTCGATCCCGATGCCACGATGGCCACGACGCCAAGGAAGAATGCGGCCGGAATCACGTAGACCAGGGCACCGATCGGCCAGAACACCGCTTGATTCCTGGCCGGAGCACCGGCCACGACGCCCATGACCAGGAAGGCCGCCAGTGCAGTCGCCGTCCGTACCTCGACGCCACATCGTCTGATCAGCGAACGTACGGCCCACGTCGCCGGGACGAGCGAAAGGAGTGGCACGGCGAGTCCCAGTGCAAGTGGCCACGTCGAAATCAGGCCCCCGAAGAGCAACAGCGGTATCCGGCCGGTGAAGTGCGTGTAGCCATACGGCAAGATTCCCAGCAGGCCCTTCTGACGCAGCCACACCGCGAAGGTCCAGTCGTCGGACACCTGTCGCCGCGTGGTCATCGTCACCGAAACGGAGGCCAAAAAGATGATCGTGCCCACCCGCGTGAGGCGGTTCAGCGCTCGATCGCTCCTGGCGGGGGTGTTGCCCGGGTCGACAAGAACCAACGGCGAGTCTGCCGTTGTCCCTGCAGACCTTGACCCGGTACTCGTCCCCACGCCGCGATGTATCGGCACGCCGTGGGCGCTTCTGAAACGTGCAAACGCCGAACGCCTGCGACCCAGGCCCGATTCACCGTCGGCGCGGCCCGAATCAGGGTGCCGGAGGCTGGTCGCGCAACTCCTTTTTCAGGTCGTTGATCTCGTCACGCAAACGCGCGGCGTATTCGAAGCGGAGATCGCGCGCGGCGTCGGACATCTCCTCCTCGAGCGTGCGAATGAGGCGCTCCAATTCGCCCTTGGGCAGCTCGGAAAGGTCCGTGCGGATTTCCCCAGGTCGACGCTTGCGGCGATCCGACCCCGGTACCGTGGCGCGTTGGGCGGCCTCCTCCGGTCGCAACATGGCCAAAATATCGGTAACCGCTTTGCGGATGGTCTGTGGGTTGATGCCATGTTCCAGGTTGTACGCGACCTGTTTGGTGCGTCGTTCCTGGGTGACGGAAATCGCTCGTTCCATCGATCCCGTGATTCGGTCGGCGTACATGATCACCTGGCCGTCGATGTTTCGAGCGGCGCGTCCGATCGTCTGGATCAGCGATGTCTCGCTGCGCAGGAACCCTTCCTTGTCGGCGTCGAGAATTGCCACCAGCGAAACCTCTGGGAGGTCGAGACCCTCCCGCAAAAGGTTGATTCCCACGAGAACGTCGAACTCGCCCAGGCGCAGATCTCGAAGGATCTCGATTCGTTCGATCGTGTCGATCTCGGAATGCAGGTACCGGACTCGCAGCCCTTGCTCGAGGAGATAATCGGTCAGGTCCTGGGCCATCCGTTTCGTAAGCGTGGTTACGAGAACACGGTCGCCCATCTCGATGCGCTTGCGGGCCTCCATCATGAGGTCGTCGATCTGACCCTTGGTTGGCTTCACGACGATCTCGGGGTCCACCAAACCGGTGGGCCGAACCACCTGCTCGACGACCTGGGAAGACTGGTCGATTTCGTAGGCCGACGGGGTCGCGCTCACGAACACGACCTGGTTCAAGCGTTCGTAGAATTCGTCGAAGCGCAGAGGTCGGTTGTCGGCGGCACTAGGCAACCGGAAGCCGTGGTCGATCAGCGTTTCCTTCCGACTTCGGTCACCCATGTACTGACCGTGCACCTGCGGGACGGCGATGTGGCTCTCGTCGATGACAAGGAGAAAGTCCTTGGGGAAGTAGTCGATCAACGTGAAGGGCGCCTCGCCCGGCGAGCGAGCATCGATATGGCGGCTGTAGTTCTCGATGCCGTTGCAGTACCCCACTTCTTGCATCATCTCGAGGTCATACTGCGTACGCATACGAAGGCGCTGAGCCTCGAGCAGCTTGTTCTCCGTTTCGAACCACTTGAGGCGCACCTGAAGTTCCTCTTGAATCGTGCCGATGGCGCGGTGCATGCGCTCATCGCCGGCGACGTAGTGGGTTGCCGGAAACACCGCCACCTGGTCGAGTTCACCGAGCTGTTCCCCCGTTACCGGGTCGACCGTGACGAGGCGCTCGACCGTATCGCCGAACATCTCGATGCGAAGCACATGCTCCTCGTAGGCCGGGTGCACTTCGATCGTGTCGCCGCGCACGCGAAAGTTTCCCCGCACGAGGTTCGCATCGTTGCGGTCGTACTGCATGTCGACCAGTCGGCGAAGAACCCACCGCTGGTCGTAGTCGACGCCGGTGTGAAGTTCGAGCAGATTCCCGCGATATTCCTCGGGATTCCCCATGCCATAGATACAGCTGACGGACGCGACCACGATCGTGTCGCGTCGAGTGAGCAGCCCGCTCGTTGCCGCGTGACGGAGCCGATCGATCTCGTCGTTCACCGACGAGTCTTTTTCGATGTAGGTGTCGCTCGAGGGCATGTATGCCTCGGGCTGGTAGTAGTCGTAGTAGCTCACGAAGTACTCGACCCGATTGTTCGGAAAGAACTCCCGGAACTCGTTCGCAAGCTGAGCGGCCAACGACTTGTTCGGCGCAAGGATCAGCGTGGGGCGCTGGATCTGCTCGATCAGCCACGCAATGGTGGCCGACTTTCCCGACCCGGTGATTCCGAGCAGCGTTTGGAACTTGTCGCCTCGTTTCACTCCCTCGCTGAGCTGGGCGATCGCCGTGGGCTGATCACCGGCGGGCGCAAAATCGGACACCACCTTGAACGGCTTGCCCGGCAGTGGCGACGTCGATTGCACTGTCGATTGCACAGTCGGGGCCGCGGTATCAGTCATCCTCTCAGTCTAGGGACCGGGTGTGACACTCATGATGGCAGTGTCTTCCTCCATGATGGTGGGGACCCTTCAGCGGGGCAGGATCTGACCCTGGGTGTGACCGACTTCGTGTCTTGAAATTGATTTGTCGGTCTTGTTTTGCTGGAGGTGTTACGCACC
>JANOWU010000125.1:0-33818 GCA_031418035.1 Acidimicrobiia bacterium | reverse complement strand
CACGAAGAAAAGTACTACCGTGAAACCCACGACGGCGAGCAGACCGCTCCCGGACAAAAAGCCCTCCACTAAACCCGGGGCGATTCAATATCCCATCGAGTCGTATTGCATCAATCAAGACTGATGTAATGAGGACGCGATTTCGTCCCGTTGCACCAGGGTCGACGTCGCCGCTAGCGAAGCGAAAAGCGAAGCGACCGGAAGTCGTCGGCAACGATCGTAAGTGTCGGCGATCCGTTTGGTAGCGACACCAGAAAGCTGCAGTTGGTGGTGGCCCCGGGTGCAGCATCTGTTCGTCCCTTGGCGAGACAATCGTCGATATCAGCAAGCTGACTGTCTCTCGCATCGGCGAGAATTCGTGTCGAATCATTGCCAACCGTGAAGAACGGCGTCTCGAACGGCTTCCATGGCAGCGGTGCCGCGGCGTTGCCAAGGTTGGTGACCGCCACAGAGATTGCATACAGACGGGTCCCTTCGGTGAGCGAACTGCCACCGATGATTCCACCGGCCTGTCGGTCGGTCACATCGAGTGGCGGTGCAACAACAGCCAACCGCCAGGGGTTGGCGTTGACTACGAAGTTCACGGGCGTCCCGAGCGTCACGCCACTTGGAACCGACGTCGGGGCCGCCGTGCCCGCTTCCAACTGGGCGATCTGTGTAGCGAGGGCCGAGGTTCGCCGGGCGAAGGCTGGGTCCCCCGTCAAGGACACGTCAAAGATGCAACCGGGAAGGAAACGCTGATCGGTGACCCCCGCGGCAAGGCATGCCGCACGAGCGTTCACCTGCGCTGGAGAGTTCAACTTGCCAGGGTCGTCGTTCTTGGAGCGCTGGTCGCTTCCGGAGCGACCAGCGCTCCATTTTCGCCGGGCGTCAGCTCCAGCGTGGTGCTGTCGGTCCACGTGAGGTCCCATTGTCTGGGCTCGGCACCTCGCTCACGGTGTTCTCGTTGCCGCTTCCGTCGAGTGCCTGAACTCTGGATCGGACCGAAACTGGGGAGAGACGACGCTTACAACTGCGCCAGTTCGGCGGCGAGATTTGATCGAGCCGTGGCCTCTCGATGGAGCATCGGCGGCGTGTGGAACAGGAGGGGGAGCGCGAGGAGGTTGGTGAGAACGTTGGCGCGCCCGACGCTCCACGCGTCGTCGTTTACGAAGTGGTACTCCGCACGGACTCCACGCACATAGTCGGCGTAGGCGTCGGGCGACGCCCCGAGCACGGCGAGATCAGCGTCCACGAGGACCGCGCCATCGGCATCGGATCTTTCGACGCCGTGCCCTGCAGTCAGCATGATGAGGCGTGACACTTCGCTGAGGCGCTCGGTCGCCACGCCGAGTTGGCCGAGCTGGTCGACGGCCAGCAGCGCACTGGCCGCCTCGTTGTCGTGGGCCTTCGGGTCGTAGATAGCGTCGTGCCACAGTGCCGCCAACACCACTGCATGCGGGTCGGCGACGCGTACCGAAGCGTCGGACATCAGCTCCAGACACCGTGACACCACCATGCGGACATGACGCCCGTCGTGGTAGTGGCGGTGCGCTTCGTCGTATCGCGCCAGGACCGATGCCAAGACGTCGGGTGAGGATGGGTGCCGGGGGAGCCAGGTCTCCAGCTCGGCGTCGCTTCGGATCTTCACGCCTCCATTGTGGCCGCCGATCAGCGGCCACGTGGCGGGCACCGTGCCAGGTGGCGACCACGGATGCGCGCTGTGGCCGCACCGTGAAACGGTGGACGCACTCGAGTTGCCGTCGCCGAAACCACGAGCCGCCGTCGCCGAAACCACGGGTCGCCGACGACACACGTCATCGGGGAATGATCGCCGAGGCGCACCGGTTGGATCGGGCACGACAAACCCGACTTGATTGGTAGGATTTACCCATGGCTTCGTTCCGTGACCTGCTCGCCGCTGCAAAGAAAGAGATCGTGGAGATCGACACCGCTACCGCGGAAAGTCGTATCCGCGACAACGCAGACGCGGTCGTCCTCGACGTTCGGGAGCCCGACGAGTACGAACAGGGCGCACTTCGCGACGTCGTGCACATCCCCCGTGGCCACCTCGAAGCCCAGGTCGAGGGCCGCATCGCCGAGCGCGATGCCGAGGTGCTCGTGTACTGCGCCGGCGGCGTGCGTAGTGCGTTTGCGGCGAAAACCCTTGGCGAACTCGGCTACACCAACGTGAAGTCGATCGCCGGCGGTTTCGGAAAGTGGAAGAACGAGGGACGTGACTGGAAGGTTCCCGCCACCCTCACCCCTGATCAGCGCAACCGGTATCAGCGTCACCTCCTTCTTCCCGAGGTCGGCGAGAAGGGCCAGCAGAAGCTCCTCGAATCCAAGGTGTTGATGCTCGGCGCCGGTGGCCTCGGATCACCCAGTGCGCTCTATCTCGCGGCGGCCGGCGTTGGCACGATCGGCATCATCGATATGGACGTGGTCGACCAGTCGAACCTGCAGCGTCAGATTCTCCACAACATGGACCGAATCGGCGACCGAAAAGTTGACTCGGCGAAGAAGACGCTCACCCTCTTGAACCCCGACGTGAACGTCGTGACCTACGACCAGCGTCTCGGTGCCGACAATGTCCTCGACATCATCGATGGTTACGACATCATCGTCGATGGCACCGACAACTTCCCGACGCGCTACCTCCTCAACGATGCGTCGTTGATCAAGAAGATCCCGGTCGTGTTCGGTGCGATCTTCCGCTTCGAAGGACAGGTCACGATCTTCAACCCGTACAACGGTCCGTGCTACCGCTGCATGCTCCCGCAGCCGCCGCCCGCCGAGATGGCACCGTCGTGTGCCGAAGCTGGCGTCCTCGGGGTGCTTCCCGGCATCATCGGTTCGCTCGAGGCGATGGAAGCAATCAAGCACCTGCTTGATCTTGGCGACACGCTCTCGGGTCGTCTGCTCACATACGATGCGTTGGAGCAGTCGTTCCGTACCTTCAAGATTCGTCGTGACCCGAACTGCCCGGCGTGCTCGATCGATCCTAAAGACATCGTGATTGCCGAATACGACGAACTCTGCATGCCGCACCGACACTGACGGCCCCGCCCGTTACGGCGTCGTAGGCGGCGCTGGCGCGGTCGTCGTCGGCAGAGTCGTTGTTAGCAGCGTCGTGGTGGGCAGCGTCGTCGTCGACAGTGTCGTGGTGGTCGACACCGCTGCGTTGGGATTGGGCCAGGGGTTGGGCGTGCAACCCTGCAACGCGATGGTTTGCTGCAACATGATGGGCGCAACCGAACCAGGCCGTGGGCAACTCTCGTGGTCCTCGCCCAGCGAATGGCCAACCTCGTGGTTCACCATGTAGATGCGGTACTGATCGAGCGGCATCCCCGCCGCAGCGACGCCGAGGCTCCATCGATCGCCGTTGAGCGCGATGTCCCAGTTCTTGCTACACGACTTGTAACTCTGTGTTCGGAACGGGGCGCAAAACCGGTCCGTGCTTTTCGGGGAAAGCACTCGAATGCGCAGCAGCGCCGTCGCCCACGGCGACGTCACGAAACGGGTCTTTTTGATCGGGGACCACGAGCGCGGATCGTTCAGGGTCGCAGCGACCACCGCCTCGACTTCAGCCTTCGAAATGCCGGTCGCTGTGTCGATCGATACCGCCCACCTCACCACCGGCGGAATCTTGTTGCGCACCCGTTTCTCGCGGGCCGTCGCCGGAAACGTGACCGAGGTAAAAATAAGTGTGCCTATGAGTAGGCCAACGCGCGGCAAAGTTGCGCGCGCTATTTCGGGACCCACACGATTGCAAGTTCGACCACGCGAATGTCGGTCTTCTCCAGGGGAACCTGCACGGTCGTGATCGTCCGGCCGATCTCGTCCCACTTGGCATCGATGTCGAACAGCTCGTCGTGGAGCTTCGATTCCAACTCTCGCAGCTCGTCGTTCTTCGCCAGCAAACGATCCTCGGCGGTGTCGGCCTTCGCCGCCTTGTTGGACGCCCGACCGCGACGATTCACTGCACTCCCGACGCTGCGCGCAATCGAGCGGGCGTTTCGACGTCCGCCGAGCAGTGCCCCGAGGAGATCACCTGCGCCCGTGAGGAGTTCCGAGGTGCGAGAGGTACGGGCCTCGTGCTTGGCCAGTTCCTTCTTCCGCTCAGCCTCATCGAGCGCATCCTGCACGCGGTCGATCTTGGCTTCGAGTGTCGTGCGGAGTTTTGCGGCTTCGGCGTCGGCCCTGTCCTGTGACGCAACATCGCAGCGCGCCAGGAAGTCGGCTTCGCTTTCCCCGGTACGTGACCAGAGATCGAGCTTTTCGTTGTGCAACAGATCCATGGACTTGTTGACGAGGAGGTGGTCGGTGATGACTTTGGCGACCCCGCTGAACAGTGCCGGTTCGCCGATCGACGCCTTCGGGAGCACGAACGTCGAGCCGGCCGGCGGGTCGGGCAAGAAATCGCGCGCGTCGTAGTCGACCGTGATCGCGTTGTCCGGTGAGAACGAGCCGGTGAGTGGGAAGACGGCCTCCCACTCGTCTGCTTGCCGAAAGCCGGCGTCGTCGTCGTCGAACAGGAGGTTTACCCGCGCGGCGAGGTAAGCCTCGTAGCGCTTTGACGTCGATGAAGCGCCGACCTGAGCCGCCCAGATTGCTGCTGGGTGCAGGAAGTATGCAGACGTACCTTTGGCCACAGGTGGTGCGACGGGAACTTCGTTCTCCGCGAGTGAGGGCACCGCTGCAACGGGCTCGGTCGATTTCGACACGGCGGCCTGCGCGGCGGACGAACCAGTAAGTGTACGGATTTGTTCTCGGGTGAGCGGCCCACGCAGGTACGACATCGTCCAGCGGGTCGTGAAGACCGACGGCTTTGGCTGGCCCGCCCGATGGAGAACGAAAGAACGTTTCGCAAGCCCACTTATGGTCGCGCCAAGTGCATCGATATCGACGCCACCGGCTGCGCTGCGCATGCCATCGAGGAGTCGGTCCTTGTCGCGTTCCGTCTGGAGGCGGCCGACCATCCACGTGGTTGCGTTGGCGAGCGCCTTGTAGTCGACGTCGACCGGGTTCTGGGTTGCCAGCACCATGCCGATGCCGAATGCACGTGCCTGCTTCAGCAACGTCAGGATCGGCTTCTTCGTGGGAGGCATGGCGGTTGGCGGAACGAAGCCGAAGACCTCATCGAAGTACACCATCGCCCGAAGCTTGGACGTCCCGGGCTGCTTGCGCATCCACGTGATGAGGCGACCGAGAAGTACGGCGATCGCGAACTGGCGCTCCTCATCGGACAGATGAGCGACCGAAACGATGGCACAGCGAGGTTTGTCACCGTTGAACAACAACGTGTCGATGTCGAGGTCTTCGCCCTCACCCCACGCCGCGAACGATGGCGACGCCGCAAGCCCATTGAGCTTCAGGGCCAGCTCCATCCGGTCCTTGGGTGGGTAGAACGTGTCGAGTTCCAACACCCCGAGTTTGCGCATGGGAGGCGTCTGGATCTGGGCGATCAGCTGCGCGATGTCGAGGTCCTGACCCGCCGACCACGCCTTGTCCAGCAGGTTCGTGAGCAGGATGTGTTCGCGTCCCGAGAGAGGGTCGCTGTCGATGCCCATCAGCGACAACAAGCCCGACACGATCGAACCGATCTCGTCGATGCGACCCTCGTCGTCGTCAGCAGCACCCTCCGGGGCGCGTAACGAGCCGATCAGATTGAGTCCTACACCAGCGTCGGACCCCGGCGTGTAGATCGTGAACGACGCCTTGGCCCGAAGGGCAGCGATGCGGGCCGCATCAATGCCGAACGACGCCAAACCCTCCTTCCACTGGGAGGCAACCTTCGCGGGGTCGTCGCCCTCCACCCACGGCGCGAATTCCTCCGCCGACAGGTTCGGGAACATCAACAACAGATTGCCGAGGTCGCCCTTGGGGTCGATGAGAAGGCACGGCACACCTTCGGAGAGTGCTTCTTCGATGGCGACGATCCCCAGGCCGGTCTTGCCGGAACCGGTTTGGCCGACGATAACGGCGTGGGTGGTCAGTGAGCTGGTGTCGAGCTCAACTTTGGTTCCACTTCGCTGATTGGTCGCAGCGTCGACGAGCTCACCGAGATACATGCCATGAGGTTAGGAGATCAGAGCACGCTTGCGGCGGCTTCGACCTCACGGTGCACCGCGGCGGCTTCGTCCTCACGATGCTGTTCGGCGGCGAGTTGCAGGGTCGACGGCAAGTTTGCCCCACCAACAACTTGCCGCTGACCCCGCAACTCGCCGTCGAGTGAATCGGAGGGCGCTGACTTTCGCCACCTTGTGCCCGCACCGGCAGCGCCGAGTCCGATGGCGACCATCATCATGCCCTCAGGGGTGTTCCACATGAACTGCTCCAGCATGAACGGTGACAGCAGCGTGGCGACGGCAACGACCGATGACCAGTGGCGTCGCCACACGAGCAGCGCGATCGCGCCGACATGTGCGAGGAGCGACGGCACCGACAGCAGCCCGCCCTCGGTGAGGGCAGCGAGGGGAATCATGTGCGGCGGATGTGGCGTCTCGCCGAGATCGCGACCCTCGTCGAGGAGGCTCATGGTGTAGCGGCCCGTTCCGACACCAACCCACGGGTGACGCAGGAAGGTATCGACATTTTGGCGAAGAAGCTCCGTGCGCCCCGTCGTGGCTCCAAACTTCGTGACGTACTCGGCCTTTGTGGTCCAACCGCTTCGGGTTGCGGCGAGGGAGACCAGCGCCGTGAGAATCATCGCGGCCATCGATGCTGCAGCGAATCTGCGGTTCTTTCGATCGAACACTGCAACGAGTGTCATCGAGCCCCCAACCAACACGGCGCTGAGCACACTGACCCTCGAGTAGGCGAAGAACGCACTCGACGTGCCTGCCACCGAGAGCGCCAACGAGAGTCGCTTCGATACGATGCCCCGTAAGGCCAACGAGTTGGTCGTCCCCATGGCAACGGCGAGGAATCCGGCCAAGAGGTAGCAGTGAAAGAACGTTCCCGCCGCGCCGACCGAATCGCCGAAGGCAAACAGGGGCATCGATCGCTCTCCGAGAAACCACAGTCCCGTCGGCCCGTTTCGAGCAAGCTGGGCGAAGCTAAGTACCCATTGGAACAGACCAAGGATGGCGACGATCTTTCCGAGCGTCGCGAGAAGTTGACGATCGGCCGACGCGAACCAGTCGGCCACGACGATGGCCCCAGCCAGTCGAATCAGAATTCCGACGCCGCGGTCGACCGGGTGGATGAGCGTCGAAATGGTGAGCCCGATGAGCAGGAGCGTCCCCGCATCGACGAACGTCGACGACGTTCGAGCGCGTATCCGCCGCAGCGTTGACCGGCCACCGAGAATCAGGGCCAGGGCCAGCATCACGTCGATCAGGCCGACCCACATGGTGAGGGAATATCCGCGGGCAGGGTCGAAACCGTAGCGCGCGGGCCCGAAGGCGATCGGCACCGTAAAGGTTCCGAGCGCAACACACCACAGCACGGCGGTACGGGAGAGTCCCGGTCGGGGAAGCGGTTGGATGGCGGCGGTCATCGTGGATCTTCTATCGACGGCGACGGCGCCGGGCTTGATGGGTCCGGCAACATTTTCGAACGCCGGTTCAGAACTGATGAGGGTTACCATCGCCGAACCTGTGTCGTGTGGCGGGTGTCGGGCGCTTTGGCGCGTGTCGGGCCGATTAGGGTTTGCGTCGCATGTCCGCCGCCGCACAATCAGTCGACCTCACGCTCGCCAAGAGTGCGGTGATCGTCCTGGCCGGCGGCGCTGCAGGGTTCATCAACTCCATTGTCGGATCCGGCACTCTCATTTCGTTTCCGACGCTGGTTGGCCTCGGCTTTGCGGAACGGGCAGCGAATATTGCGAACGGGACGGGGCTGTTTCCGGGTTCGATGAGCGCCGTAGCAGCACAACGCCCGGAGCTGGCCGGACAGCGCAGTCGGCTGGTGCGCCTCCTTCCCGCGTCGATGCTGGGCGGGATCACGGGCGCCATCTTGCTCCTGACGCTCCCCGGTAGTTGGTTCAAACGGATCGTTCCGTTCCTCATCCTGTTCGGCGTCGGACTGGTGGTTGCGGGTCCGACGATTCAGCGCAAGCTTCGCGAACGCAACGGATCCTCGACCATCGAAGGGAACCCGGGCGCGGAGCGAATCGGTCCCTTTGTCGTCGTGGCCGTGTATCTCGCCGGCGTCTACGGCGGCTACTTCGGCGCAGCCCAAGGCATCATCTTGATGGGGATCCTCGGCGTGGGCATACGCGATGCGCTTCCTCGCCTCAACGCGGTGAAGAACGTGCTCGCCGGCACGGTCAACGGCATTGCTGCGGTGGTCTTCGTCATCAAAGGTGACATCTTGTGGTCGGTGGTCGGACTCGTGGCGGTCGGGTCGATCGTCGGCGGGGTCGTCGGCGCAAAGGTCGGTCGGAAGATCTCGCCAACCGTTCTGCGCGGGTGCATTGTTGTTATTGGCGTTGTCGCCGCGACGCGTCTTCTGTTCTTTTCGTAGGGGGTTTGTTGTGAGTTCGACACCGCTCGAAGCGATCACGCGAGAAGAGGTCCGGGCGAGACCGAAAGCGCTGCTCCACGATCATCTCGATGGGGGTCTGCGTCCGAACACGATTCTCGAGCTCGCCGACGAATGCGGGTGGACGCCGCGACTGCCGTCCACCGACGCGCAGGAGCTGCACCGTTGGTTCATCCGTGGCGCGATGGCCAAGGATCTTCTGCAGTATCTCGAAACGTTTGAGCACACGATCGCGGTGATGCAGACCGAGTCTGCGCTGGAACGAGTGGCGGCGGAGGCGGCGCTGGATCTCGGTGCAGATGGGGTCGTATACGCCGAGGTGCGATTCGCTCCCGAACAGCATCAGGCACGGGGACTCTCGCTCGACGCTGCCGTCGAAGCAGTGCAGGCGGGCTTTCGGCGCGGCATGGGGGAGAGTGCTGCCGCCGGGTTTCCCATCATCGTCAACACGATCATCTGCGCCATGCGAACGGAGCGTCGTTCGCTGGAGGTCGCGCAACTCGCTGTTCGTATGCGCGCACAGGATCCACGCGTCGTCGCATTCGATCTCGCGGGCGCCGAGACCGGTTGGCCACCGTCGTTGCACGCTGCGGCCCTGTCGTTGGCCCGAGCGGAGCAAATGCACATAACCATTCATGCCTCCGAACCACCGGATCTGTTGCTGATCAGCGACGCTCTGGAGCACGGTGCCGAACGTATCGGCCACGGGGTTCGATTGCTTTGCGATGTCGACGTGACGAGCGGATCGCTCGGCCGCCTTGCCACCTATGTTCGCGAACGACAGATTGGGCTCGAACTCGCCCCGACCTGCAATGTCCAGATCGGTGCCGTTTCTTCTCTGGCCGAGCACCCCGTCGGCCCGTTCCTCCGACTGGGATTTCGGGCGACCATCAACACCGACAACCGTCTCATGTCGAACGTCTCCGTGTCGAGCGAAGTGCACGACGTGGCTCTTGCCCAGGGTCTCACGTGGGCGGAGATCGGTCGCCTGCAGCGAAACGCAATCGACGCCTCGTTCAGTTCCTGGACCGACCGGACGCTGGTGGCGAACGTCGTGGCTGCCGCATATCCCGAGCTCTAACCGGCATCGGGTCAGACCTGTGCGGCTACATCTGTGCGGCGACGAACACGCGCCGGAAGGGGAAGGGCGTGCCCCACGGCCTCGTCGGGAAGAGCGCAGCGAGGCGGGGACGGAGCTCCTCAAGATAGCGATATCTCATGTCCTCTGATCCGAGGGCGGCAAGTACCGGACGCAGCGCGGTTCCCTTGATCCATTCGAGCACCGGGTCCTCCCCTTGAAGTATGTGCACATAGGAAACTTCCCATGCGTCGACATGCTGACACAGCGGTGCAAGTGCGTCGAGATATTCGACGGCGGTATGCGAGGAGTGCGTTCGATCGGGAAGAGCCCGTACGCCGGGGAGACTGGCGAACGGTTCGGAGCGGAGGAGTGATCGAATTGCCTGGTGGTGCGAGTCGTCGAGGTTGCCGGGCACCTGAAGGGCAAACCAGCCGCCGGGTCGCAGCATGGCGAGCAGTTCCGGGAACATTGCCAGGTGTCCGGGCACCCACTGGTATGCGGCATTCGACACGATGACGTCGACAGGCCCGGAAGCTGTGTTGCGCCAGGTTGCGATGTCACCGAGTTCGAAGCGGAGCCGGTCGTTGGCCAGTTTCTGTGCCTCGTCGAGCATGTTGGAGTCGTTGTCGACGCCAAGGACGGTGGCCGATGGCCAACGGGTGAGCAGCGATGCTGTGAGGTTTCCGGGGCCGCAACCGAGGTCGACGACCTCTCGAACTTCGCCGGGCGCGATGACGACCCTGTCGACCAATTCGTGAAACGGTCGACTTCGTTCGTCGGAAAACCTGCTGTATTGCGTCGGATCCCAAATCATGAGAAAACAATACAAGTAAGATACAAGTGTTGTCCAGGGGTTTCGCGTCGGATTAGTCGCCGTGCGGTGTGGATCTCCGCGTCGAGTGGCGTGAGCTCAGGGTCGAGTGGCGTGAAGGAGCTTGACGATGGCGTCGACGCCACTGGCAATACTGCGTTGGCCCAAACGAACCTGGTCGGCGATGGCGCCGACGCGATCATCTGCGCGCAGATCATCAAGGAGACGCTCGGTCACCTCGGTCCAAAGCCACGAGTTCTGCTGCTCCAGTCGCCGAGCCGCAAACTCCCCGGCGGACTCGCGCGACGCTCGCAACTGGGTGAGCGTCGACCACACCTCGGCGACACCGAAACCGGAAACCGAGGATACGGCGAGGGCAGTCGGTGTCCACGCCGGCGACGACGGCCGGATCAGGCGCAGCGCGCTCGTGTAGTCGGCCAGGGTGCTTCGGGCCTGTGGTTCCAGGGGACCGTCACACTTGTTGACCACGACGAGATCGGCGAGTTCCATGATTCCCCGCTTCACCCCCTGGAGTTCATCGCCGCCTCCCGGCGCCACGAGCAGCACAAACGCATCGCTGAGATTCGACACCGCCGTTTCGGACTGACCGACGCCAACCGTTTCAATCAGCACGACATCGTAATTCGCTGCCTCGACCAGACGAATGACATCGCGTGTCCGACGCGCCACCCCTCCAAGTGTTCCGCCGCTCGGCGAGGGACGTATGTACGCATAGGGATGACGCGATAGTTCGGCCATCCTCGTCTTGTCACCAAGGATCGAACCACCCGTACGTGACGACGACGGATCGACCGCGAGCACCGCGACCCGCAGGCCCAGGTCGTTGCACAGGTGCAGGCCGAATGCCTCGATGAATGTGGACTTGCCGACCCCGGGAGTTCCCGTGATCCCGATCCGAAAGGACGCACGTTCCGCCAGACCGGCAAGGCAGTCGAGAAGGGCCAGCGCATCGGATCGGTGGTCGCTACGGGTTGACTCGACGAGCGTGATGGCCCGGGCAAGTGCGCGACGATCCCCCCTGGCGATTTGCTCTGTCTGCATCATCGGATCAAACGACATCGGTGTCAGCGTAGGGGCTGGCGTCGCCGGAATCGCATCAAGGACTCAATGTAGGTAATGATCGCCACCATGATTGATGGATACACCAGCAAGAAATTCGGCGCTGTGAAAGCGGCATTCGCAGCCAACTTCGAGCAGGGCAACGATGTCGGGGCGTCGGTCGCACTGGTGCATAAAGGCGAGATCGTGGTCGACCTTTGGGGCGGCCATACCGACACGGCCAAGACATCGGAATGGCAGCGCGACTCGCTGATCAACGTCTGGTCGACGACGAAGACGATGACGGCACTGTGCGTGCTCATGTTGGCCGATCAGGGGGCGATCGATTACGACGCACCGGTGGCGAAGTACTGGCCCGAGTTCGCAGCCAACGGAAAAGAAGGTGTGTTGGTTCGCCACGTCATGTCCCACACTGCAGGGCTTCCGGGGTGGGACGAGCCGGTGACACCGGAAACGTTGCTCGACTGGGACAAGACCTGTTCGCTTCTCGCCGCTCAGGCTCCCTGGTGGACGCCTGGCGACGGATCGGGCTACCACGCTATTTCGCAGGGGTATCTGGCCGGTGAAATCGTCCGCCGCGTGAGTGGGAAGAGCCTCGGCACGTTTTTCGCGGAGCAGGTGGCCGGCCCACTCGGCGCAGACTTTCACATCGGTACCAATCAGGCTCAGGATCACCGCGTGATTCCGGTGATTCCGCCGCCCAGCGGCGCAATCGATGCCCAACTTCTCGAGCTCGACGGCATTGCCAAGCGTGCCCTCGGGAATCCTTCGATGGCCGCCGAAGAATCGTGGACCATCCCATGGCGACGCGCCGAGATTCCCGCCGCCGGTGGCCATGGCAACGCCCGCTCAGTGGCCATTGCCCAGTCCGCGGTCAGCCACGGCGGATCGGCGTTTGGTCGCCGTTTGTTTCGCGAAGGGGCGACCGACTCGATCTTTCGTGAGCAGTGCAACGGGCCGGACCGGGTGCTCCTGATGCCGTTTCGACACGGGATCGGTTGGGGGCTCGCCAGCGAGGCGGTGCCCATGCCGAACGCCACGTGCTGCTGGTGGGGCGGATGGGGCGGATCACTGGTGGTCAATGACCTCGAGAACGGTCTCACGTTTGCCTATGTCATGAACCGCATGCTCGAAGGTACGTCTGGTGATATGCGCGCAGGCAATCTGCTCGGGGCGGCGTACATGGCGCTCATGAGCTGATCGCCAAAACACAGGAGGCAGTCGCAGTCGCGATGGTCACCGCCACAACCACCACCACAACCCCAACCACAAACGCCGACCCCGGCACAAAGCAGCAGGGTCGGCGTTTTTCTGTGGGGGAATTTGTGCCGGGCGCGTCGAAAACGGCGGCGCCGGGGTGGCGCCTAGCTCGTGGCCGATGCCGCCTTGTCGGCAAGTTCTTGTTGGTACTTCGCCGTGCTGGTCTCGACCGCTAGCAGGTTGCTCTCTGCCAACCCCGGCCGGGCCGCACGGGCTCGATTCTTCGCCTCGACGGTCGAGTGGTGCTGACCCTGGAACTGCGGCATGACGTGGCGAGCGAACAACTCATAGCTTCGAAACTTGGCGTCGGGATCGGCCCAGTCGTGGGCAAGTTGCAGATAGGCCCCGAACCCGCCGTTGGATTGCTTCACCAAGCGTTCGATCTGCTCGCCCGCATCGTCGGGCGTGCCGATCGTTCCGAGTCCGGATTCGTTCACAAAATCAATGAACTCGCGGACGCTGGTGCCGTCGCCAACCGCCATCTGCGGGAACGCCGCCGTGTGCTGGAAGTAGTCGAACCAGTTAGCGATGCCGTGTTCGACGTCCTTGTACGCCTGTTCGCGTGTCTTGGCGAGATGCATGAGGCCGACGAGTCGCCATTTGTCCCTGCTGACCGAAACGCCGTAGTTCGCGGCACGCTCCTCCATGACGTCCCAGTGCAGACCCAAGACGTCGAATCCCGCCGCGGTCGTCGCACCGATCGACAGCAGACCGAGCCCGTAACGCCCTGCCAAACGGGGACCCGACGGCGACGCGACCGCCGCGATCGTCATGGTTTCCGCCAGGTCGGAGTACGGACGAAGATGTAAGCGCGCATCACAAAGTGTCCATCGATCGTTTTGAAAGTTGATCGGCTCTTCGCTGGTCACCAGATGATGGATTATGCCGACTGCGTCTTCGAGGAGTTCGCGTGTCTTCGGCATGTCGAGTCCGATCATGGCCGCATCGGAGGGTAATGCTCCGGGACCGAGTCCGAGCAGGAACCGACCCTTCGTCAGATGGTCGAGTTGCACCGCTCGCTCGGCCACCCAGAGGGGATTGTGATAGCTGGCGCTCGTGACGCCGGTGCCGAGTTTGATTGTGCGGGTGCGCTGCGAGGCGGCTGCTATGAAGATCTCCGGAGAGGCGATGATCTCGCTGCCTGCCGAATGGTGCTCGCCGATCCAGGCCTCGTCGTAGCCCAGGCGATCGAGGTGTTCGACGAGCGCGAGATCACCGTCGATGAGCAACGTCGGGTTTTCGCCGGCAGGGTGAAACGGGGCCATGAAGATCCCGAAGCGCATCCTCTGTGTCATGTGTTCGTCTCCTACGACGTATCGATCCCTACGGGGTGTTGATCAAGTCAGGTTCGCACAGTAGCGATCACCATGACGTTGTGCCCGTTGTGCAGCCACTGAAATCTGAGCGGCCATCTGCAGATCTGAACGCGCCATCAGAATTCGTCCTTTAGGTCGTTTGGCCCAGTGCCGATGAAAAGACGTGCCACACCCGACGTACCAGGACTCGCGATGAGCCGACAGGCTCCTGCGCGGCCGAAATCGGTCGGGTCCCCGGTCGAATCCCCAGTGGGGTCTTCGGTCGCGTCCCCCGTCGAACCCTCGGTCGGGCCCCGGGTGAAGGTGTCGATCGTATTGTCGGCACGCAACGAACAAAAGCACCTCCCCAAAGCCCTCGACTCCATCTGTGCACAGTCGTTCACCGATTGGGAATGTCTCATCTTCGACGACGGGTCGACCGACGCAACGTATGACATCGCCCTCGGATATGCCGCCAAAGACCGCCGCTTTCGCGTCTTCTCCGGAACGACATCTGCCGGCCTGGCCCGCCGTCTGAACCAGCTCGTGCTCGAGGCGAGGGGGTCGATCGTCGTTCGAATGGACGCAGACGACGAGATGATTCCCGATCGGCTCGAGCGTCAGGTCGCGGCCTTCGAAAAGTTGAGTCCGGCGGATCAGTTGACCACCGTTCTCGGTGGATCCGTACTGTTGATGGACCCCGATGGGGAGATGATCGGCGAACGCAAGGCGCCGCAGCGAACCACGCTCTCCGTGCGCGACTTTCCGCCGGTGTTGCACCCGACGGTGATGGCGAGCACGGCGTGGTTTCGCAAGTACCCATACGATGAATCGGCCAAGTACCTGCGTGCGGAAGATTCGGAGCTGTGGGTGCGGGCCCGCGACGGCACCACGTTTCGCAACATCGCAGAACCGGTGTTGCGTTATCGCACGATCGGATCATTCGAACCCGCGCGGTTCGTGCGGTCGCAGCGCGCGATGATTCGAATCGGCATCGCACACCGTGCACCCCTCCTCCTCCTTCGCGGAATCGTCGGACTTCTCATTGGCTCACTGGCGCTGCGGTCCAAACCGATCATGAACGCAGCGATGCAGGTTCGACGTCGGATGCTGGGGGAGCGGATAACCGCAATCCTGCGCCGGAGCGTCAATGCTGCGGTGCAGACGTCGGGACGCTTGGCTGTCGTCGCAGTCTCGATCGTGAGCTTCGATATCGGCGCAATTCTCCACCGCAGCACGCGAGGTGCGTTCAACGTAACCCCCACGGCCGCCACGTTCTACTGCGCGCTTACAATACTGGTGGCGTTCGCGATCGGTTTGCCGGAGGGTCCAACCTCCAAACGTCAGGGCTTTGCGTCGTCGGTTCTTGCTTCTCTGGCGACGCTGGCGTGCGTGCTGCTCACGATGACCTTCGTCCCAAATCTCTTTCCGCGCTTCTTCGTGCTCATCGCCCCAGCGGTGCAGACACCGCTGCTGTTCGTGGCCTTTCTGTACTCACGTCGCGACGATGCCAAAGAGCAACAGCGGGTTCGGGTCTTCTGCGTTGTTGAACGCGACGAATTCGAACAGCTCGTCGAACAGGTGTCGTCGTATCCCGAGCGCCCATGCTCGATCGTGGGATTCGCGACCCCGGACCAGTGTCGGGCGACACCCGGTGTACTTACGAATCAGGTGAACGCAACCCGTGCGTCGGTTGTCGTGGTCGCAGCGGCAGCACACGACGAACCCGGTTTGGTGGCCGAAGTCCGTCGCTTGCATCGCGGCGGAGCTCGTGTCCGAACGGTCGTCGACTTCTACGAACAGTGGCTCGGCAAATTGCCGCTCCACGAAGTTTCCACCATGGCGCTAATGGTCGACCATTCCGATGTTCACCGACAGGTCTACGGTCGCCTCAAGCGCAGCGCCGATCTCTTGGCTGGCCTTGTTCTGGGGTGTGCCTTTCTCGTCGTGCTGCCCGTTGTCCTGATCGCGAACTCACTCGCCAATCGCGGGCCGTTGCTGTTCCGTCAGACCCGAGTCGGGCGCGACGGCCAGACGTTCGAGCTCTACAAACTTCGAACCATGCGAGTGGAAGAGTCCGATCCCGATTCCGATGTCGTCGGAGCCGGCGCCTGGACTCAAGAAGATGACCCTCGAATCACTCGATTCGGACGCGTTCTGCGTCGACTTCACATCGATGAGCTCCCGCAGAGCCTGAACATCTTGCGTGGGGACCTATCGCTCGTGGGCCCACGCCCCGAACAACCGCACTACGTGCACGAACTCTCGAGCGTTCTCCCGCTGTACGAACTTCGCCATGGGGTGCGACCGGGAGTAACGGGATGGGCGCAGGTGAAATGGCCGTACGGTGCTTCGATCGCTGACTCGGAGCAGAAGCTCCAATACGACCTCTTCTACGTGATGCATCAGGGGATCATCATGGATGCCCGGACGATCGGCCGAACGATCCGCTCAGTTCTGTTACGCGGAGGGCGCTGACGGTGTCTTCGAGCGTGCCCACTCGAGCGCTCGTGATTCCCCGATTCGGATCGCTCACCGAAGACGTGATTGATCTCGTGGGCCAAGGTGCGGATACTCTGCACACCTACGTCTTCGATGAATCAGTCTATGAACGCAGATTGGTAAGGCCCCTAACTCAGGTCGTTCGATCGCTCACACATCTGCTACCCGGAACCCGGGTCAAACGGGCCTTCGAACTTCTGTTTGCCTTCGGCCGTTTTCGGACAGATGAGATGGTCGCCGACCTTCTCCGATTCTGCGATCGGGTTCGCGCCGACCACCTCATCTTCATCAAGCCATCGTTCCTGAGCGAGGAAGAATTCGCCCGCGTGCGATCCAAACTGGAGGCGAAGGTCGTGACGATCGTGCTCTGGGATGCCATGTGGCGAACTCCGCGAATTGCACACCTGCTTCCGCACGCAGATGCCGTCTTCACGACCGAGCCGTCGGACGTGGCCGTGTACCCATCAATGGTCGAACTCCCTCTTCCACGACCCCTGCCCAAGGCCGACGGGCAACGCAACGATGTGCAGCGCACTCCGGTCTACTTCGGGTGTGCGTCGTGGAGCCTCGACCGGTATTTACAAGCCCGAGGTTTTGTTGCGGCCGTCGCTCGTTGTGGCGTGACATACCAAGTGAACTTAGTCACTGATCGCATGTTGCCGGAGTTGCTGAATCGGTTCGCTGGGATCGACTCTGCGCGTCTCGAACCCGAGGAGAACTGGCGGCTGGTGCAGGGGTGCGAAGTTCAGGTCGACTTCGGAAGGCGCGGGCAGACCTCCCCGTCGGAGAGGCTGGTCGACTCGGCGATGGCCGGCGTTCTTCTGCTCACGAGAAACCCCAGGTTGTCCGGTGTCGGCTACCCCGTCGTCGATGCGAGCCGTTCGTGGGCAAAGGGCGTTGCCTCTGCTCAAGAGTCGATTGGTCGCGAGTCAAAGGGTGATCGCGTCAAGTCTTGGCAAAGCCGTTCTGAGTTGAGGAGGTACTTCGTGTCACGGGTCGATTGGTCGGCGATGGTGACCTCGGCCGAACGTGAACAGGCCACCGATCTCGGGCTCGTCGGCGCGGAAATGGAGCCGGTTCAGTGTTGAACGTCCGACCAAATCCTTTGAACGTGACTCAAGAAGATGATCACGGGAGTCGAAAAGAGAATATGCCTTCAGTTTTGGTTGAACCTCAGACTGTTCAAACTCGGCGCGGCACTTGTGGAGTGGTCATTCCATGCCATAACTATGGGCGCTTCCTGGCTGAAGCCTTTGGGAGCGTGCTTGCCCAAACGCGGCTCCCCGACGAAGTGGTCATTATCAACGATGGCTCGACCGATGACAGTGCCGAAATCGCTGATTCACTTGCCGAGGGACGACCATGGGTACGCGTGCTACATCGCTCACCAGCAGGCGGTGCCCCGAACACGTTCAACCTCGGCATCCGCTCGACCAGCACCGATTACGTGGTTGTGTTGTCGGCCGATGATCGGCTCTCACCCAGCTATCTTGAACGTTCCGCACAGCTGCTCGACGAAGGTGCCGACGTAGCTCTGTCTGCGCTCAAGCGATTCGGGAACGTTGAGAGCTTCGTGCCTCCGAGGGACTTCGACTTGGACCGAACGTTGATTGCCAACGAACATCACGGCTCGTATCTCATGCGGCGGTCCGTATTCGATTTGGTAGGCGGATACTCAGAGGATGTGACGCGCGAGGACTGGGACTTTTGGGTCTGCGCGATGACAAAAGGCGTTACGGGTGCGCTCGCTCCTGAATGCTGGGTCGAGTATCGCCAACATGGGCCATCTCGAAATCAGATGTCGAAATGGGCGGGCTGGCGCGACCGGGCGCGAATCTGGAAGCGACACCACCGCAACATTGGAACCATGAGACTGCTCCGTGCACTTGTTCGAGAAGCCGGTAAGAGGGCGTTTGCACGTTGAATCGGTCCGTATTGGTAGTCGGGAAGCTTCTGTCGATTGGGCTGCAGGCTCTACTCTTCGCTCTGCTCGCCCGACGTTTCGACGATGCAGCTTTCGGGAGTTGGCTCGCGGCGTTTACCCTGGCCCAGGTGCTCGCCGGACTGGCCGATTTTGGCCTCGTAACTACGGCTCAGCGTTTGGTGTTCACGTGGGGTCGATCGCCAGTGCTTCAGTCGGTCCAGGTTCTGGCGATCGCGTCAATCGTGGTGGGGGCGCTCGCCTTTCTGACCGCAGGGGCGCTCGGAATCGGAACGGCGGGGCTGTTGGCGGCCTTTCCTGTCTTCGTGTTTGCTCGGCTTCAGGCCCCACTTCTCGTCATCGCTGCAGCGCAGGGTCGGGCGGTTCGAATCGCACTGAGCGAGGTCCTAAGCCGCGCACTGCCGATCGGGATCGTTGCCCTGTCACCTCGCTCGAACCTGATGTTTTGGTTGGGAGTCGCAATGGTCGTTGGCGGGGTAGTGAGCTTCGCCGTGCTGTTCGTACCAAAGAGCCACGCTGAACCCGAAACGTCTGTCGCCCACACGCCGCTCGCAGGGGCCCGCATGGTGCTTCGGGAAGGTCGTTCCTTCGGCGTGTTGACGATTTCGTCAACCGTGCACGGTCGCAATGATCAGATGTTTCTCGCCCGTTATGGTTTCGAATCCGCACTTCCGGCGTACAACGCGGCGTATCGACTGTTCGATTCCGTGGTGAGTCTCAGCTCGGCTTCGCTCATGACGTTCTTCAAAGACTTCCAATTGAACGCGAGGAAGAGCGGGTGGGTCGAGCGTCTCGTGGCGACGTCGACCGCGATTGCCGTTGGAATCGCCGCAGCCATCTGGGCTCTGGCACCGAGAGCGACGTCGCTTCTTTTAGGACGCGTCGACTCCGACGCGGTGTTTTGCGCTCGCGTCCTTGCTGTGGGGGCGGGCGCAGGAATCGTAAACGCGGTGGTCGTTCGCCTCGCGCTGGTTCGCCGACTTGACCGCTCGATGTTGTTCCTCGGAGTAGCGTTGATGCTCACGAACGTGTTTGCGAACGCCGTAGTTCTTCAGTCTGGGGGAGTGCGGGCAGCTGCGATTACGACCACGGCGTTTGAGTTCCTCGGTCTCACGACCATGGGAACCTTGCTGTTCGTGAACCGTGGCCGACAGGAGAAGGTCGACAGCGAAGGTGTTTCGATCGGGACAACAACGATGGTGATGGCCTCATGAACTCACGACCGAATCGCCCGGAGCGCCTCAGGATTGCGATCGTGGGTGCGGGGTTCATGGGAGCGAATCATGCGCGGGTGGCAGCATCACATCCCGGCACGCAACTGGTCGGTGTAGTGGATGTCAACCACGAAGCAGCGAAAGCACTGGCCGAACGATTCGGTGTCCGGGCCGGTTGCGAGATCGAGCGGTCGGAGGTCGACGCGGTGATCGTCGCAACCTCGACGGCAACACACGTCGATGTCGCAGTCCAGGCCCTCGACTTGGGAATCCCGGTATTGCTCGAGAAGCCGATGGCACCCGAACTCACCGGTGTCCACGAACTGGTCGAAGTTTCGAAGCGATCGCGAACTCCGTTGGTTTGTGGGTTCGTCGAACGATTCAACGCCGCCGTTCGGACGACGCAACTCCTACTGGAGGAGGAAGCCACGACGATCGCGTTCGTGCGCCACTCGCCCTTCAACGAACGAGCAACGGCGAGCGTGGTCCAGGATCTGCTCATCCACGATCTCGACCTGTTGTGTCGCCTGTCGCCGGCGTTCGCCACGAGCCCTGAGGCCTTGTCGGTCGCGGCGTTCGGTCGCACGGTTCCGCAGTCGACCCAGACCGAGGCCGTGGATGCCATCTTGTCGAACGGCACGTGCGTCGCCAACTTTTCGGCGTCTCGACTCGGCCAACGAAAAGTGCGCACGCTCGTTGTAGGAAATGCATCTCAGCTGATCGAAACCGACCTGTTCCGACAAACCGTCACGATGTATCGCCACGTTTCACACACCTTGTTGAGCAGCGGGGCGGGCGGCTACCGGGCCGAGACGGTGGTTGACACACCGTACGTCCGTCACGGCGGTGAACCCCTCTTCGAGCAACTGTCAAATTTCTGTGATGTTGTTCGAGGCATCGTTACGGAGGACAATGCTGGGACTGTGGCCGCTCACGTCCTCGCCGATTCGGTTGAGAAACAACTGACGGCGCGGCGTCCTTGAGGTCGCCGCTACCGTGCTCGGAGTAAACCGAGAATCTCCGCTGCGGCGGCTGGGATGTTCGTACCCGGCCCGTAGATGCCGCTGACACCGGCCGATCGCAGGAACTCATAGTCCTGGGCGGGAATGACGCCGCCACAGACGACCAACACATCGCCAGCGCCTGCTTTTATTAGTTCCTCGATCAGCTGAGGCACGAGTGTCTTGTGCCCGGCGGCCTGGCTCGAAACGCCGACGACGTGGACGTCGTTCTCCACCGCGTCGCGGGCAACTTCAGCCGGGGTTTGAAACAACGGCGCGACGTCGACATCGAAACCGATATCCGCGAATGCGGTGGCGATGACCTTTGCGCCACGGTCGTGCCCGTCCTGACCCATCTTGGCGACCAGCATGCGGGGTCGGCGGCCCTCCTCCTTGGCGAACGCGGCGACGTCGGCGACGGTTGCCTGAAAGTCGGCGTCGTCTGCGTAGGCTGCGCCGTAGACGCCCGTGATCGATCGGATCTCCGCCTTGTGTCGGCCGAACACGACTTCAAGTGCGTCGCTGATCTCGCCAACCGTGGCACGAACTCGTGTTGCCTTAACCGCGAGGTCCAGAAGGTTCGCGTTGCCACCCGCTCCTTCCGTAAGTGCACGTAGGGCCTCTTCGACCGCCTTGGCATCGCGGGTGGCTTTGATGTGATTCAGGCGCTCGATCTGTGAAGCGCGCACTCTGGCGTTGTCGACGTCGAGCACATCCTGCGCATCTTCCTTTTCGAGCCGGTACCTGTTCACACCCACGACAATTTCTTCGCCTCGGTCGACCCGGGCTTGGCGCTTGGCCGCCGACTCCTCGATTCGCAGCTTCGGCATTCCGGACTCAACTGCTTTCGTCATTCCTCCGAGGGCCTCCACCTCCTCGATGAGCTTCCAGGCGTGCGTGGCCAGTGCGTGGGTCAGCGACTCGACGTAGTACGAACCTCCGAGGGGGTCGACAACGTTCGTCACTCCGGTTTCTTCGGCGATGATCAGCTGTGTGTTACGAGCTATGCGCGCAGAGAATTCCGTGGGAAGGGCAATGGCCTCATCGAAGGAGTTCGTATGCAAGCTTTGTGTTCCGCCGAACACCGCCGCCATGGCCTCGATGGTGGTTCGCACGACGTTGTTCATCGGGTCTTGTTCGGTGAGCGACACGCCGCTCGTCTGGCAGTGGGTGCGAAGCATCGAGCTGCCCAACGACTTGGGTTCGAACTCGCTCGCGATCTTGGCCCACAACAGACGCGCCGCTCGGAGCTTGGCCACTTCCATGAAAAAGTTCATGCCGATGCAGAAGAAGAAGCTGAGACGCCCAGCAAACTCGTCGATGTCGAGACCGCCGTCGATCGCGGCTCGGATGTACTCCTTGCCGTCGGCCAGGGTGAACGCCAACTCTTGAACGGCCGTGGCTCCGGCCTCCTGCATGTGATAACCCGAGATCGAGATCGAGTTGAACTTCGGCATGTTCTTCGCCGTGTAGCCAATAATGTCGGCGACGATGCGCATGCTGGGTGCGGGCGGATAGATGTAGGTGTTGCGAACCATGAACTCTTTGAGGATGTCGTTCTGGATCGTGCCGGCCAGGAGATCCTGGCTGACTCCCTGCTCCTCGGCCGCAACGATGTAGCCGGCGAGTACGGGGAGCACCGCCCCATTCATGGTCATCGAAACGCTCATCTTGTCGAGCGGGATACCGTCGAACAGAATCTTCATGTCTTCGACCGAGTCGATAGCGACGCCCGCCTTCCCGACGTCGCCGACAACGCGAGGATGGTCGGAGTCGTAGCCGCGGTGCGTCGCAAGGTCGAACGCGACACTCACGCCCTGTTGCCCGGCAGCGAGGTTCTTGCGGTAGAAGGCGTTGGAATCCTCGGCGGTAGAAAAGCCTGCGTACTGACGAATTGTCCATGCCCGATTCGTGTACATCGTGGCGCGGACGCCACGCTGGAATGGCGCAAAGCCGGGGAGCGTGTTCACCGTTTCGAGGTCAGCGAGGTCCTCGGCCGTGTACAGGGCCTTCACCGCGATTCCCTCGGGGGTCAGCCAGCTGAGGTCTTCGGTCGACGTGACCTTCGCCTCTTTGGTGGCCAGCTTTTCCCAATCGGACAGGGCGGGGGAGGGGAACTCGTTCAGCACACGCGAGAGCTTAGGTGGAGGACCCGCCCCGAGGACATTTGCTTGCGGTGATTCGCGCTCTCGTGGACGATGCTGATTCGTCGATCGTCTCCTCTTCCTATCGCTGGAATGGAGTCACCAGGAGTACGCCTCCGGTGCGGTGCCCCCCGGCCCCGGGAAGATCGCGTCGATGGCCTGCAACGTGTCGGTCTCAAGTGTGATCTCGAGGGCCCGTAACGACGCTCCGTCGAGCTGATCCATCGTCCGAGGCCCGATGATCGGACAAGTCACGGCGGGCTGGGCGAGCAGCCACGCAAGCGCCACCGCTGCCGGTGGCTCCCCGAGATCGCCGCACAACGCCTCCCACTTCTCCAACTGCGGGCGCAACTTCTCGACCCGGCGAAGGGCCTGCGGGTTGCGTCGACGCGCCGCGTCGGGATCGTTCAGTCCGCCGCCCAAGACGCCGCCCGACAGGGGGCTCCACGGGATGACTCCAAGGCCGTAGTGCTCACACGCGGGAAGCACTTCGAGCTCGATGGTACGCACGAGCAGGTTGTAGTGACTCTGCTCGCTCACCAGCCCGAGCGAGTTTCGACGCGATGCGGATTCATTGGCCCGCGCAATGTGCCAACCGGCGAAATTGCTGCTCCCGACGTAGATGATCTTGCCCTGAGCGACCAGTGTGTCCATCGCCTGCCATATCTCCTCCCACGGCGCGGTGCGGTCGATGTGGTGCATCTGGTAGAGGTCGATGTGGTCGGTCTGCATGCGCCGAAGGCTCGCCTCGCACGCGGCGCGGATGTGCCGGGCCGAAAGACGTCCGTCGTTGGGCCAGTCGGTCATCGCGCCGTAGGCTTTTGTCGCCAGGACCACCTTGTCGCGTCGCCCGCCGCCCTGGGCGAGCCATCGGCCGACGATCTCTTCCGTCGCACCCACGCCTTTGTCGCCGCCGTAGCGGTTTGCCGTGTCGAAGAAGTTGATGCCGAGTTCGAGGGCCCGGTCCATGATCGCCCAGGACTCGGGTTCAGAGGTCTGTGGCCCGAAGTTCATGGTGCCGAGGCACAGTTCACTCACTTGCAGGGCTGTCCGGCCAAGTCGTCGATAGCGCATGGGCCACTATCGCACTCGTCCGTCGGTGTGCCCAACTTTCATCACGAGGTCTGTGACTACATTTCAACGTTCTCCGGTGATCTTGCCATCGTTGTGCCTATCGATGGGCAATGGGCGGCCAGTCGAAGCGAGCGACGCCAGCCGTCTCGAGTTCAGCCGCGAGAGCAAGCAGAAGGGAGTCGCCGCCGTGCGCAGCAACGAGTTGGACGCCGATCGGGGTTCCATCGCGACGTTGACCGACCGGAATCGACATCGCCGGCTGGCGAGAGAAGCTGAACGGCGCCGCAAACAGGCCAACGCCCAGCGGTTCGCGTTCGCCGAGATGCCAGGGGCCTTGATGGGTGACCGGCGTGATCAACACATCAGCCGAGCCGAACCACTCGCCGACCGGCCCGATGAGCTGTGTTGCGACGTCGAGGGCCTGCGCCACGGCATCAGGGGCCAGCAGGGCCCCGCGTTGTGCGGCTTCGAGAGTCGCGGGATCGACGTCCGTGTCGGTCGCTGTGCGGCCGAGAATCTGACGGAGCCAGGCGATGGACTGGGCGCGAATCGCATCGATGGCCACGTCGGTCGCCGCGGCCCATTCGAGACGGCGTTCGCCAAGAACTCCAAGTGCAGCCGGATGATCGATGCGAACGTCATGGCCCGCTGCGCCCAGCGTCGTACCCACGGCATCGATCGCTGCGATCGTTTGCTCGTCGACAGCCAAGCCGACGATTGGGTCATGACGAAGCAACGCCACACGACATCGATCAGCGAATCGATGACGTCCATCACCACGGCCATCAACAAGTCGCGCAGCACGATTGACCGTCTCCGACGAAAGGGGTTTCGTCGTGAACAGCGGCCACATCAAACGGAGATCGCGGACCGAGCGGGCCAGCACGTACTCCTGCCACACCGTGCAAACATCGGTCGTCCCCGATGGCGTGACCGCATCCACGACGCCCCACGTCGGCTTCAAGGTGAACAGACCACAGAACGCCGCGGGATAGCGCAGGGATCCCGTGGCGTCAGATCCATGGGCAATCGGCACGAGACCGGCAGCAACGGCTGCGGCCGAACCTCCGCTCGACCCGCCTGCGGTTCGGTCCAACACCCACGGGTTGCGGGTAGGCGCGAACCCCGGCGGTTCTGTCGTCACACCACTGGAGAACGGTGGACACGTTGATCGGCCGACGATCCCGAGACCGGCGTCGAGAAACCGCTGCGCAAGGGGGGTCGTTCGAAGCGATCGATTCGACAGGTCGCGGAGGGCGGCAATCCCAACGTAATGGGGTTCACCGAGGAGTTCTTGACCGGCGTCCTTCAGTAACATCGGCAGGCCCCGAAAGGGCGCTGACTCGTCAGCGTCTGCAACGTCGGAGAGCGCCCGGTCGAAACGCGCCGTCACCACCGAACCGATCTGGGGGTCCAATCGGTGGATCCGTTCGATTGCGACTTCGATCAACTCGTTCGAAGAAACACTACGTGAACGTAGTAGCTCGAGTTGCGCCGTAGCGTCAAGCTGCCAGAGATCGACCACCCAGATAAGACCCGACCGGATGCTGACCGGTTACAAACCGGCCATGGCGATGTACTTCAGCTCCGTCCAGTCATCGATACCCCATCGCGATCCCTCGCGACCAAGTCCCGATTCCTTCACACCCCCGAACGGTGCCTCGGCCGTCGACAGGAGCCCGGTGTTGACCGCCACCATGCCCGACTCCAACGCCTCAGCGACCCGCCAGACCCGGGCATGATCCCGAGTGAAGAAGTAGGCCGTCAGGCCGTAGGGCGTGTCGTTGGCTAGACGGATCACGTCGTCTTCGTCGGTGAAGGTGGTAAGGCCCGCAACGGGACCGAAGGTCTCCTCCTGACACATGAGCGCATCGCTGGGCACTCCGTCGAGCAACGTCGGCTGAAAGAAGCGTCCGCCCAACTCGTGATCACTGCCTCCGACGAGCACCGACGCGCCTCGGTCGAGGGCATCTTTCACATGCGCGCGTACCTTCTGAATAGCGGCGTCGTCGATGAGCGGCCCGATGGTGACGCCTTCACCCGTCCCTTCGCCAACTCGGTACTTCGCCACCTCTTCGCCATATCGCTTGGCGAAGGCGTCCTTGATCCCGGCTTGCACGTAGAACCGGTTCGCTGCCGTGCATGCCTGACCCGTGTTGCGGTACTTCGCGACGAGCGCGCCGGCCACGGCCGCTTCGACGTCCGCGTCGTCGAACACGATGAAGGGCGCATTCCCGCCCAGCTCCATCGAGACCTTCTTCATCGTGTCGGCGCATTGACGCGTGAGCAGCTTGCCGATCTCTGTCGAGCCGGTGAACGAGAGCTTCTTCACGATCGGGTTCGAAGTCAACTCGCCCCCGATGATCGGCGCGTCGTCGACGTCGCCCGTCACGATGTTGAAGACGCCTGCAGGAACACCGGCGCGCATGGCCAACTCGGCGAGTGCAAGGGCCGAGAGCGGTGTCTGCTCCGCGGGCTTGATCACGATCGTGCAGCCGACGGCCAGAGCAGGTCCGCACTTGCGGGTGATCATGGCGCACGGAAAGTTCCAGGGAGTGATGCCCGCAGTCACGCCAATCGGTTGGCGTAACACCACAAGGCGTCGATCGGTAAGGGGCGTCGTGATGACAGAGCCGTCGACTCGACGAGCTTCTTCGGCGAACCACTCCAGAAAACTTGCTCCGTACGTCACCTCCCCCTTCGCCTCGGCGAGGGGCTTACCGTGCTCGGCAGACATGATCGCCGCAAGATCATCGGCGTTGGCAACCATGAGTTCTGCCCATTTGCGCAGAATCGCGCTGCGCTCCTTGGCCGGGCGCTTCGACCACCCGGGGAAGGCTGCCGCGGCCGCCTCGATCGCCTGGCGGGTCATCGCCGCATCGCAGACCGCCACGTTGGCAAGCGTCGCCCCGGTTGCGGGGTTGTCGACGGCGAACGTTCGACCGGCCACGCCATCCACGAAAGCGCCGTTGAGAAAGGCCTGGGAATGAAACAGGTTCGGGTCAGTGAGGTTGAGCGAGTTCACGACCCTAGTTTGGCTGATTTCGGGGACTTCCCGAACACGCCGCGGGTGAGTCGGGAATTGCTCAGAGGAACGTGATCTGACCGTGCGGCGAAACCTGGAGCGGAGTGAATCCCTCCTTGCGGGCCAACCAGGTTCTGCGCATGAAGAACGGGACAAGGATCGGGACGCTGGCCCGGAGTTGCTCAGCAACGGCCTGCGTCGTCGACTGGATCACCCGTGTATCGCGTGAAACGCTAAGTGTACGAATGAGTGCGTCCAGTTTCGGATCCCGGTAGTGGGGAGCGTTCCACTGACCGTCGGAACCGAGCGTGGCGGCAACCAACGCCCCGGGCGTCGCTCGGTGCGAAAACTCGGTGATGCCGACGTCCGAGTTCAGCCACGAATCCGCGAAGTAGGTGTCTGAAGGCGCCGGCTCGAGGACGATGCCGATCTTCGCCGCGAAGGCTGCGAGCGAGCCCGCAAGCGCGAGCGCATCAGGACTGTTCCCCAGCGCAATCTTGGTGGTAAACCCGCTGCGTTGCCGGGCATCGCGCATCAACTGCTTTGCCGCAGCGATGTTTTGCGGTCTCGCCGCGACCTGCCCGACGAACGGAAGAAACGACGCGAATGCCGTGTCGTTCGCGACGTCGGATCGACCGCCATAGAGGACCTTCGCCAACTCCACCCGGTCGACGGCGAGTTGTAAAGCCTGACGGACCCGTCGGTCAGCGAACACGCCACCATCAGTGCGCATATGAACCTGATAGTGCGCCGTCGACTTCGCCATGTTGATGGCGAGGAGGTTCGGGTCCCCATATTTGACGAGTGCCCTGTTGTTGACCTTCGTCACGAGGTCAACGGTCTTTGCGGCAAACATACCCGCGGCGTCGTCGTCATTTGCGTAGCCGACGAGTTGCGCACTCTGGTACGCGAGCGGCGTGCGCAGCGTGAGCCAGTACTTTGCGTTTCGCCGCAGAGGCAGCGCGTTCGCAGTTCCTGTCCCCGCCGCGGGCTTCAGGGCAACGAAGGGTCCGGTTCCCCCCAGCCACTCGCCTGCTTTAGAGCCTGCCCGTTTGTTCACGATTGCACTTGCCGGATTGTCCGAACTCACCAGATACGGAAACAGTCCGAATGGAACAGCCAGCGTGAAACGCACGATGTTCGGCCTCAGCGCCCGGACGGCGTCGGGCGCAACGATCCCGGTCAGCTGACCACCCTGACCGGCCGCAAGTGTGGTGCGTAACGACGCGGCGATCGCCTCCGCGGTGACGGGAGCGCCGTTGTGAAACACGACGCCGGGCCGAACGGTGAAGCTCCATATGGTCCCGACATCGTTGGATCTCCAGTCGGTGGCCAACTGCGGGAGGAGTCGAAAGGAGCTGTCGACCCCGACGAGATGCTCGGTGACCAGACCGCTGAGCGACATCATCGTGTCGGAGTCGAACCCGACCGAATGCGCCTCCAGAGCCGAGAACCCTGGTGCCCCCACGCGTAGGCGAGGACCCGCTGGACCCCGAGGCGTCGTTGTTGCGGTGGCCCGGCGTCGGCGAGCGGCCGACGCGACGTCGCCCAGCCCCAGCAAGGCGGGTGCCGTGATTCCTGCGACACCAAGAGCGGTGGCGCGAAGGAACGTGCGGCGGTCGAGCCCATCGTTGCGTGGCGCCGAATTCTCAGACATGGCTTCAGTCTTGCGCCCTGGGCGTGCCAACTCAGGAATGGTCGAGTCCGAGGGCCGACGGGCAGCTGAACTTGTCGCACGATTGCGCCGGTAGTAAGACACTTCAATGAACATTGGTGCCCTTCGTGTCTTGGCCGTCCAAGAGTGTCCAATCTCCGAAGAGGGTCCCATGGGACTTCGTCACATCGAGATCTACACGATGTCGGGCCTCGTGACCCTTATGTGGCACGGCAACGCGGAATCGGACCGGGTCGTCCTGTGCGCCGGCGGAGCGATGGGTGGGCTTCTCGGTCCGGGCGACAGCTTCTTTCACGAGCTTGGCCTAACGCTGTCACGCGAACACAACATCGCGACCATTCGTGTCGGATATCGGCGGCCGAACGATCTGCAGGCATGCATCGATGACCTCGCTGCTGCCGCCATCCTCGCCGAGAACAATGGGACGGAGTCCTTCGTGACTGTCGGACATTCATTCGGCGGAGCAGTGGCACTTGGCGCGGCAATCGAGCCGTCACCGATGGCAGCGTCGACCAAAGGAGTGGTTCTGCTTGCGACGCAGTCGGCAGGGTGTGAGAACGCGGCGATGATGAATCGACGGCCGATGCTCTTGGTTCACGGAGACCATGACGAGATCCTGCCGCAATGGTCGAGTGAAGTCGTCCATGAACTCGCCGGCGGTCACGGTCAGCTCGAGATCCTCCCCGGAGTTGGGCATCTCCTTCGCGAAAACGGTGCGGCCGCCTGGCTTCGCAACAACGTCACCGATTGGATCGTACGTACACTTGCGAGTTAGCGCGAGCGGAGGGTAAGCAAACCTCGGGGCGTCACCAAATCGGCCTCGATGGCGGTCGGTCCCAATTGGACCTCGACGTCTTCGCCGATCGCAGCGATCACCGCCGTAACTACTTCGGTATCAGCGTCGGTGAACCGAAGTGTACGTAGCGTTGTGGTGTTGCTCAGCGATTCTGAAGGATGCGGTGTCGTTCCCCAGTCGATACAGAACGGGATCAGTGGGTTCGGCTCCCCGGACTTCACGGTCAACTTCCATTCGAGCAAAACGCCGTCGGGTCGCCGACGCGACATCGCGATGATCGGCCCCATGTCGTACCCGGCTGCTCGGGCCCGTTCCGTTACCTCGGCGAGAGGACGTTGCGGACGGGCACACCAGGTAACCAATCGCTCGTCGGTTAGATCATCGACGCCGAATGATCGAGGCCCGGCCGGCGTTGGCTGGTCAGGATCGGGTCCGATGACCTCCAGGTAGGTGCCGTTCCCGAGTCCGGCCAGATAGTTTCGGGTTCCCCGGCCGAGGTGGGGACCTCCGGGGACCAACGAAATTCCCCAGGTCGAACCAAGCGCGGCGACGGTCGCTTCGAGGTCGGGCGTGGCGTACACGAGGTGGTCGATCACGACCGTATCTTGTCACGGTCGCGTCGTGATCTCGTCAAGGATCTCCCACGACCGCTGTCGCCGCTGTCACCGCTGTCACCGCTGTCAACGACCGCGGTGACGTGCCTAGGGTTGGGGCATGCGGACAACCTCACGATCCTCGACCGTGCGACTGACACTGCCACGACTCCCACTGACACGACTCACACCGACACGACTCACGCTGCCGCGACTCACACTGCCACGACTGTGCCTCGCCACGCTTGCCGTTGTCCTGCTCAGCGAGTCAGGTGACGCTCATGCCGCGTCGGCCGCAACGGCGACGCAGCGGGTCACCATTTCACCCGCCGTCGGACCGCTCGGAACCAAGGCCGTACTCGTCGCACGCGATATCCGGCCTCGATCGGGCCGCGTCGTGTTCAGTCTGACGGGTGCCGACGGGGTCCGCATCCCTCTCGGGGTCGCGAAGGTATCGGGCAGCGGCCAAGCCTCGGTCCGGGTAGTCATGAAGGCGGAGGGACTCATCGCCGCTCAACATGTGACGGCGTCGGCACGCCCCGGCGTCAAGGTCGGCGGCACACACTTTCGGTTTCCAGCGACACCACCCGCCACCGGGGTGATCGATGGCAGCAATCGTGGGTACGCGAGTGTGACCGAGAACGCCGCGAACAGGACGTTCCCCGTCGTTGGTCTGCACTACACCGTCGCGCCAACGGCACCCGCCCGAGCCGAGGGTGACTTCGTGATCAGCTGCGACGGCGCAGCTGTGGAGGGAACCACGTGTGCCGCGACGACACCCGGTCGACATCGAATGACGGTAGCCGATTCGTACAATCAATACGCGCCCATATCATTTGAATGGAACGCCGTCGCGCCGATCAGGGTCATCGTTCCACTCGGCGAACCGGTGGTGTTCGCGCTACCGCCGGGAGCGTCGCAGCGACCGGGGGCGAACGGCATTGCGTGTCCGCAGGAAACGTGCACGATACCCGCTGGCTCCCAACCGGTCGCCGGGACAGACGGATCTTTCCTCGACACCTTCACGATCGACTTCCTCGGCGCCGGTGCCACGACGGCGACCACGCAGCAGTTCATCGTCACGATCTTCTCCATCGCAGCACCGAGCCAATCCGCCGCTAGCCAACCGTTTACGGCCGTAGTTACCGGAGCAACGCCATCGACGGGTCGCATCGACGTTGGCATCGACGGCGTCGCCATCGGGACCGAGAACGTGTCTGCGACAGGGAGCGCCACCTTCACGTCGTTCGGCTGGACTCCGGGCCCAAAGACCCTCACCGCCACCTGGACATGGTTCGAGGTTGGCGTCGCACGAACCATGACCGTTTCCAAACCGATAACGCTTACCTAGGAGCCGGTGCTGCCCCACACGCGTCAATCGACAGCACTCACTCAGGGTGGGCCAGTTTCGCGCGAGCGTCTCGAAGTTCTCGACGCCACACCAGACGTAACCCGGACCAGTCGTCGTTCACCGCACACACCTTGTTGTCGACGAGTCCGAGCGGCAGGGCGTGTTCTCGGATCGAGTCCTCGGTCATGTCGACGTGTGCGTATTCCGGCTTCTTGCGAGCAGCCTTTTTCGGCCAGCATATCCATAAGCCGCCACTCGGTGTGATGTTGTCTCCCCAGGTGCGCAGACCGTCGACCATTTCGGCCTCCGTTGTCACGAACGACAACACAACGTCGAACTGATGTGTCGCACGTTTCGTAGAAGTGATCTCTATGTCGGCCGGGCACGTGCCGATAACTCCCACGACGGACTCGGGAGTAATCCCGAGCTTCTTCAGTAGCGGTGTCCCGGAATAGCCAGCCATGGTGTTCCTCGATTCGCAGTGATTCGAATAGTCATGTTCCAACAACATCTCAAGCAACTCAAACCAGCACGACCGCAGCACCTACGATCGGAAGTCCTATGGCAGTCAAGTTTGTGATCATCGGTGGTGGCCCCGCTGGCCATCAAGCTGCAACCTATGCCGCTCGGCTCGGTGCTGAGGTTACCGTCGTTGAACGCGACATTATCGGTGGTGCCGCGAACCTGTGGGATTGCATTCCGTCCAAGACCATGATCGCAACCGGCGGGGCAATGAGCTTCGCCCGACGACTCGAAGGAATGGGACTCGAAGACGTCGTACCGGAGATCGACCGTGATGGTCTGGCTGAACGAATCGAACGGATCTCCGGCCGCCTCGGACTTGGCTACTCCACGCAACTGGAATCGCAGGGCATTCGTATCGTGAAGGGGACGGCCCGGTTCACCGGACCTCACGAAATTCTCGTGCAGTCGGCCGAAGGCGAACTGACCCTTCACGCCGATGCGGCGTTGGTGGCCACTGGTTCTCGGCCGCGCATCCCCGACTGGGTCACCCCCGACGGCGACCGAATCCTCACGACCCGAGAGTGCTATCCGCCGTCGGTGATCCCCACACACATCGTTGTCGTCGGCTCCGGTGTGACCGGCGTTGAGTTCGTGCACATGTTCTCATCGCTCGGCTCGAAGGTCACCCTCGTGGTGAGCCGCCAGCAAGTCCTGCCACAGAAGGACCCCGAAGTCGCCGCCGTGCTCGAAGACGACTTTCTCAAGCGTGGTGTGTCCCTGCTCAAGGGTGCACGGGCCGAAGTCATCGAACGTGACGACGAAACGGGCGGCGTCGTGGTGCGTTGCGACGACGGACGAACAGTACGGGCGTCGCACGCCGTCTTGGCGATCGGTTCGATTCCGAACACCGACGGCCTCGGCCTCGAACTCACCGGTGTCGAGGTCGACAAGAACGGGTTTGTCGGGATCAACCAGCACTGCGTCACCAACGTGCCCCACATCTATGCCGCGGGCGACGTCAGCGGCAAGTTGCCGTTGGCATCGGTGGCGTCCATGCAGGGCCGCAAAGTTGCCGAACATGTCATGGGTTTGCACACCCGCCAGCATCGCCACCTGGATTACGACAAGGCGGCGTCGGCCATCTTCACCGAGCCCGAGATTGCTGATGTCGGGCTCGCGGAGGCCGACGCATTTGCTGTCGGCCGAAAGATACGAGTCACCAAGGTCCCCTTCAGCTCCACGCCGAAGGCGCTCATCAACAACGATCCGCGGGGCTTCATCAAGATCGTCTCGGACCCGCTTACCGGCGTTGTGCTCGGCGGTTCGATTGTCGGACGCCACGCGGCGGAGTTGATCTCCGTCGTTGCACTGGCCGTTACGGCGGGACTGAAGGTGAGCGACATCGCGGACTCGATGTTGGTGCACCCTGCGCTGTCCGAGGCGATCGCCGAAGCCGCCGAGTGACCACTTCGAGGCGCTACACGGGGTTGAACAACAATTCACTGATCCCGAGTAAAGGGCTGATCGGACGAAACCCCGCAGAATGAGGCGAACGACCCATGCGGGAGGCCCCCTGCGGGGCCACAATAGATGCACGGGTTGAAACAACTACACGAACTTCACGCAGCGTCGGGTTGCCGGGTCGTTCACGATGAAGGGACGCTGAATGGTAGGCAGCGTCCCTTCTTCGCGTGTGGGCATCGGTTTCCCATGCAGCCAGCTCCGACGTGTTCGCTTCCCAGCAGAAGTTTGTCTGTCCGCTTAGGAGTTTACGCAGGCGTCGGCGCCGATGATGTCGGCAAGCTTGCGGAACTTCCGAGCATTGTCTCGCGCTTCGTCGATGCTTACTGAGGCCACGAACGAGCCGATCTTGCCGATGAGATCGCGATTCTTATCGACCGTTCGCCGGAGCTGCCCCAGCCGCCCCTGATTCGCGGATGCTGCGTCGTCGACCTTCTCGGCCAGGTCCTTTGCGGCGTCGGAGCCAGCCTTCAAGAGCTCGTTCACGCGAGGATCGTTCATCGCGTCTTGGCCGCGTTC
>JANOWU010000124.1:0-12837 GCA_031418035.1 Acidimicrobiia bacterium | reverse complement strand
GTGAAACCGCGCGGTGAGACCGCAAAAACGGCACTAGTTTGATCCATGGAGGTGTCCGGGTACCTGGTGGGCTCCACCGCCTTCAAAGCGGCTGAGACGAGCGATCCTCGTCTGGCGGGTTCGATTCCCGTCCACCTCCGCGAAATGGAACCCTGGTCTGCATGTGCCGTGACCTGCGGTGACGTGCGGCCAGAGTTCGATGTACGTCGCCTGTCGCGGACCCGCTCCGACAGTCATGGCATCACGGATTCCCTGTTCAGCGAGGATGTCTCAGGGAGGTGGTTCGACGATTCGGTGGTTCGATCGGCCCTTGTAGGTCTCAACCTAGGTCTCAACAACACGACCACATAGTGCGACGCACGGAGACCTTCACCCCACAGCGTCTTCGAAGCCAGCACCACCGTCAGTTCTCCCGATGCATGCGGCGCCGAGCCGAGCTCACCTAGATATCGGCGGGTTATCGAGCGGGAACGATCGTACGTGTGCGGTGAGCCTTAGCGTTTTTGGAGTATTCCTTGCGAAGGGTTCAGTGTGAGGCATGCCACCCTGGATCTCTCGGGTCGTTCCGCTCAATGCTCGAGCATCATCTCCCCGACGCCGTGTTGGTCGCTGACCCATTTCATGTAGTGCGCGGTCTCTATCCTCGTGTTGTCGGCGTTGGAGCGATATTGATGAAGTCAACATTGACGTCATCAAGATTGAGCGAACACGGCGACTATGGCCAGCTAGACAGATGACAGATGAGCGTTCCGGTCCGATGAACCATCAAACGTTCAGTTCTCAACTGGACCAAGCCTTCAATCACACCACCAGCCTTGAAGATACGACTCGCGTCGTTGGCCACGGGGCGTTGCTGTCCCCGTTCGCGGTCACCGAGTTGGCCACTGCGACCGTTGCGGCTGCCGGACGCGAGGTGACCGAACTGATCGCCGATGCTGGCGGTGATCGTCCCGAGGTGATCGTCGATCGCAGGATCACCTCGTATTGGTTCGTTCGCTCGGTACAACCAGTCGGGTGGGAACTTCCACCTACCTGGGATGCAGTGGCAGGGGACTACCGCACACGTGACGGCTGGATCAAGTTACATACCAACGCTCCGCACCACCGTGCCGCAGCCCTGCGGGTTCTTGGAACCGAAGCCGACCGCAACCAGGTCGCTGGCGCAGTGAGCCGCTGGGACGCCGACGACCTCGAGACTGCGATCGTCGAAGCAGGAGGTTGTGCGGCCCAGTTTCGATCCACTGCGCAATGGCGTGTCCATCGCCAAGGTGCTGAAGTGCGACACGAACCGCTCGTCGCCCGCCACGACGGCGACATCGGCCCTTCGCTGAGCTGGTCACCGACGGCGACGCGTCCTCTCGCCGGCATCCGAGTTCTCGACCTGACCCGGGTGCTTGCAGGGCCTGTAGCGACGCGTTTCCTTGCCGGCTACGGCGCCGATGTTCTGCGCCTCGATCCTCCCGATTGGGACGAGCCCTCACTCGCCCCAGACGTCACAGTCGGCAAGCGGTGCGCGCGCCTCGATCTACGCACCGACGCGGGACGTCATCGCTTCGAACAACTTCTTGCCGATGCCGATGTGCTCGTCCACGGCTACCGTCCGGACGCGCTTGAGCATCTCGGGCTGGGTAGCGAACGTCGACGCGAAATCCGACCCGCCCTCATCGACGTGTCCCTTTGCGCCTACGGGTGGACTGGACCATGGCGCCACCGTCGAGGGTTTGACAGCCTCGTCCAACTGTCGTCTGGAATCGCCCACGAAGCCATGATTCTCGCGGGTGCGGACGCGCCGATCTCGCTACCGGCACAAGCACTCGACCATGCCACCGGCTACCTTCTCGCAGCTTCGGCCATCCACGGACTACGTGACCGTCTCCACACCGATCGCGGCTCGGAATGGCGACTATCGCTCGCCCGAACCGCATGGATGCTGCTTGACGGACCACGCAACCCAACCGCCGACGACCTCGCTCCACTCAAGCGCACCGACTTCGACGACAACATCGAACCCACCGCCTGGGGCCCCCAACGACGACTACGACCCCCACTCCACATCCCCGGGACACCGCACTACTGGGACCGACCCGCCGGACCGCTCGGCGCGACCACTCCCACGTGGCTCTCGTGACCGCCCCCAAAGACCGCGACCCCTTGCGCGAAGCAATCTCGAACGCCCTCATGCACCGCAGCCTGAGCCCTTCGGCGGAATCGACCTAGATCGCCGTTCGCGTGACCGATGCTGCTGTGACGATCACGAACCCTGGTGGGCTTCACCCCGGAGTCGATCCACGCCGATTGGGTCTGAGCCCACTTTCAACGCCCGGAACTATGCGCTCGTGCATCTGCGGGCAACTGACGAGCCCCCGAGGGGTACATGTTGTCGAAGCTCAGGCGTCGGGAATTGCTCGGGCTGATCGGCTCTGCCGCGATGCAGGAGTCGCACCCCTGGTCTTTGCTGCTCACCCGGCGATGTTCAGCGCAATCGCAATCCGCGGTCGCCTGGACCTCGCCCGAACGGCCAATGATTGGCCAACGATCGGCGCCGACCCCGATGCGCTCCGCGTCGTCGCGTTCTTGGAGCGGCTGGAGCGGCTTCGCAGCGAGGACCTGTCGAGCGTGGCCTACGAAGTCATCCTCGACGCGACCACCGCGGCGCGTCTGCTCATTCCGGTGTTGCCCGAGCAGACGATCTCGCTGCTGGAGAGCTCGCGACCGCGCGCGTCCTGCGACTGGCACACCACAGTTCGAACGACTCGCCTGGGCGCTCGCCGATCGAGCCATGCGGAACGCTTCAAACGGGCCGTTGACGCCGGCCTCATCGTGGCGACCACCGACGGTTTGCACGACGACCCGAATCGCGCCTACCGTCTCACCAAGAACGGACACCGTCCTCGGCGAGGCGAACCAAATGTTTACACGGCGAAGCGTTTCCGCTCTTCTTTCGATTGTTGTTGCCGTCGCGATCAACACCCCTACGCAAGCCGCCACAAGCGGACTTTCGGGCGCAAAGCTCCGAGCAAAGTATTCGAGCTGCAAGAAGCTCAACGCTGACTACCCGAACGGCGTTGGCTACTCCGCAAACGTCGTGGACAGAGTTGTCGGTTCAACAGAACCAGTCACCACTTTCGTCGTAGAGGAGTCGTTGTACCTCGCTCTTTGGGCAGGCAGCACGAAACGCTCCGTCGGAAATCCGTATGGCGGCTTCCTCGACCGAGACAAAGATGGGATTGCCTGCGAGAAGCCTTGAGGTCCTGTCCCCGGCCCTCGCGGCCGTGGCTCACCGGACCCCTCGTGCGCGGGCACCGGTCCGGCGAGTTCGTGAAGAACACCGCGCTCGGCGTACTGTTTCCCTTCCATGGACGCTGACTCTGTTGCGAAACTGCTCGACCCCGAAATCCGAGCCACCCTCGAACTGTTCCCGTTCCCGCCGATAAACGACGACACGCTGGGAATCATGCGACCCGCACTCGCCGCCCCCGGGCCGGAGTTGACGGCTCGCGTGACCCGGTCCGTCGTCCACGCCCCCGGCCCGGACGGCGCACCTGATGTCGAGTTGCGGGTTCACCGACCCGAGGGCGCCACGGGTGCGTTGCCGTGCCTCGTGTGGATGCACGGAGGCGGGCTCGTCATGGGTGTTGCGGGCATGGACGACGCTCGATTCGATCTCTGGTGCACCCGACACAACATGATGGCGGTAAGCATCGAATATCGGCTCGCTCCTGAGACTCCGTTCCCCGGACCGATCGACGATTGCTATGCGGGCTTACAGTATGTCGTTGCGCACGCGTCGGAACTCGGTGTCGATGCGACACGTATCGGGATCGGTGGAGCTAGCGCGGGTGCCGGACTCGCCGCCGCGCTCGCCCTCATGGCGCGTGACAAGGGCGGGCCGCACGTGTCGTCGCAACTCCTCATCTATCCGATGATCGACGATCGCCAGGTCACCGACTCCAGCAAATGGGACGTTCCCATCTGGCCGGCCGTGTCCAACACCTACGGGTGGACGGCGTACCTCGGAGACGCCAAAGGCACCGACTCCGTGAGCCCCTATGCCGCCGTGTCACGGGCGACGGATCTGGGCGGGCTTCCCCCGGCCATCATCGTCGTTGGTGGACTCGATGGCTTCGTCGACGAAGACGTCGAGTACGCCCGCCGACTCAACATCGCCGGCGTGCCGGTAGAGCTGCACCTCTACCCCGGGGCACCCCATGGCTTCGACGCGCTGGTCCCGACAAGCGCCCCGTCGCAACAACTCGAGCGTGACATCGCAGGTTGGATCGATCGGCACTACGGCGCTGCGTCGTAGGCCGACGCCGAAGCGTCCCGCCCCGGGGGTCCTGCCCCAGGGTCGTGCGCGGGCAATGCTCGTTTCGGTCGGACCTACCCGGAACCCGGCGGTTCGATGCGCCAGGTACGCTCCAGGGATGGATATCGACGCGTGCGCAGCCACGAACACGGTCGCTTGGAATAGCAAGGCCGACGTGGTGTGCGCGGCGAGACCAGACGCAGAAGTCTTTCGAACGGCATGTGGGAATTCACGAATCGGAACCGACGTCGTCGCCGCAAAGCTTGGGTACTTTTTGAGGACGGGCCATGTTGAATCAACCTATGCGTTTAGGGCTGCGACGACTTCTGAAGATGCGGCGTTCGACGCCATCTACGTAGACGGGTCCTTTGGGCCGCAGCGTTTGGCATTCGAAGAGGGCGTTGATGCGGTCCGAACCGCCGTGTATGGAACGCTCGATCTCCCGGGGGCGCTTGGTGACACAACATATGGCCCCTACCGCATCGTCAGGGATGCTTACGAGGCTTCGAGGACTCCCATCGTGTTGCCACACAATTCGGCTGCCGTGTATGCCGCCACCGGGACGCTTGAGGAAAACAGGTTGTGCGAAGAAGCCGCTTTATGGGTCGACCGGGCCGCACTAGCCACGGCGACCCGCGGTAACGACGCCGCGGCGTCCACCGAATGGGCCGAATTGCTCGCCCGGGAATTCCCAACGAACGGCTCCGAACACGACCTCATCGAGGTCGTGCTTCGGGATGGGCGAACGCCGATGTCCGACGTCCGTGCGGTTCGCATCGCTGAGTCAGATTTCGATGCAATCAACGAAGAGTACCTGCGGTGCCTCACGAAGTCCGGTACGACTCTTTTGACAAGCGAAGAGGCCATTCTGGTTCAGCTCGCGCAAGCAAACGACGATGGAACCTTGAGATTGGAGGTCGTCCGATGATTACCCTGCTCGCTATGTCACCCTCCGGTGAGGTGTACTTCACACGTGACATCTATGACGTGATTTGGCGGCATCGACGGCTCGGACACCGTGCAAGTGTGCAGGTTAGCGAGTACACCGTCGACTGGAGCGTCAGCCACCATGGATACGATCGCTATGACGAAACATTCCCAAACCTGGTGGACGCGGAGGCGTTCGTCATCTCAAGGATCCCGACCACTGCCGTCCTCGTGGAGGATCTAGCCGTCAACTTGACCATCGCGAAAAGCGCTGCGCGGGTAATGAAGCGCTGGCTGCAATCGCCGACCGATGTCCAGTTAATCGTGCCCACCGTGAATCGGCTCCTCCGAAACGACGCAGTCTGTGCCGACGCAGACCTGAAAGCATCGCTTCTCGCACTTAGCGACAGCGCAGTGCGAACTTCCTCGCACAAGCCGGTTGCGCCACTATTGAAATCCTCCAACCCGCATGCGACCAAGAGCGGATCTCGGCTCCAAACGGCATTCGACATGTACGACCTCCCGTTCGCGGCGTAGCGAGACGATGCGGAGGGTCGCGTTCTATAGTTACAAGGGGGGCACGGGCCGAACGCTCGCTCTTGCGAACATCGCGCGGTTCGCCGCCAGCATCGGCAAACGCGTGATTGCTCTCGACATGGACCTCGAAGCGCCGGGCCTCACGTACAAGCTGCTACCCGATGGCCACCGTGAGCGCCGGAGCCGCGGGCTGGTCGGCTGCCTTCTCGACACGATCCAGGGAAGCGACATACCGCCCGATCTCGCTGAGTACGTGATCGACGTCGGCGTCCCAGCGTCACCGCTGATCCACAACAGCGATCAGGGCTGGCTAAAGCTCATGCCTGCCGGAGTAGTACCGTCGCCCAACTACTTCGGCGAGCTACGCCGACTCAACCTCGATGCCCGCACATCCGATGGCACGGCCACAGAGCTCTTACGTGCACTTATCAATCGACTCGAGGAGGACTTCGCTCCTGACCTGCTCCTCATTGATGCTCGAACCGGTATCACCGGAACCAACACCCTGGTGCTGTCGGAGTTGGTCGACGCGGTGGTCGCCTTTTTTCTCGACCTGCCGGAACAACTCGATGGTGTGCGCATGGTGCTGCGGTCTCTGGCGCCCCTCACCCGTGACGCCGCACTTCCCTTGCAGCTCAGTGGTGTCGCAACCCGTGTAGGCATCGACGACCGGCAGTTTCGACACGGCTGGGTAGAGTCCGACGCCGACCGGGAACGCACTCAACGCCTCGATCGCTTTTTCACCGAACCTGGCCCTCTCCCGGCTTACACACTCGATGCCATTTCGCTCTTCGCCATCCATCATGATTCCGGTCTCGTCGGCGGCGAATACTTGGTTCTCGACGACATCCAATCTGCCGCGGCGACGACCTCACCACTCGGATGGGACTACGCCCGCCTGGCAGCGGCCTCGATCGACGACCCTGCAACCGTCGGACGAGCTGTGGCATCACTTACCGAAAGCGACGATCAACGGTCGTGGGAAGTTGCTGCCCTGATCAGCGGAAACCACGAGCTTCGAGCCGGCCCCGGAACGTTGCGGCCCTCTACTGATCTCGGCCCGGACGACGACGGCATCGTGAGCACCTCGAGTGACGCGCCGCTCCTGGATCGAGTCGCGGCACTTCGGGCTGAAGCTGACCGTGATCCGGCGATTCGAGCACGGTTTGCTGCGTTGTCCCTCGAACTCGCGGCCGCGCAACGGTCGATCGGAAACCGATTTGAGGCGATCGCACCCACCGAAGACGCCGTCACCATCTACCGTCAACTCGCCGCTACCAACCCCACGTACCTCGGCAACCTCGCCAACGCACTCAACAACCTCGGCACCCATTACAACGAAATCGGAAAAGGAGTCGAAGCGGTGGCAGCCGGCGAGGAAGCCCTTACTATCTACCGCGAACTCGCCGCCACCAACCCCGCCTACCTCGGCGACCTCGCCAGCGCCCTCAACAACCTCGGCATCTGGTACAGCGAAATCGGAAGAGCAGTCGAAGCGGTCTCACCCATAAAAGAAGCCCTCACCATCTTCCGCGAACTTGCCACCACCAACCCCTCCTACCTCGACAACCTCGCCAGCGCCCTCAACAACCTCGGCTCCATTTACCTCGAAATCGGAAAACGAATCGAAGCGGTCGCACCCGCCGAAGAAGCCGTCACCATCTGGCGCGAACTCGCCGCCACCAACCCCGCCCACCGCAATAACCTGGCCACCGCACTCAACAACCTCGGCGATTACCTTGCAGCGCTCGATCGTCATGCAGAGTCCGAAGATGCCCGAGCCGAAGCGAAACAGATGGTCGGCGACGGCTAGTTGAAGTCCCTACTTGCTGAAACGTCGTGCCCCTAGACCACGTGCCCTCGATCGTCTTGCCCCAGGGGTCATGCGCGGGCAGCGTTCCACAGTTGCGTGCACAGTTCGTGCTGTGACCGCACCCTGACACGGTGGCCGCACTGCCGCACTGCCGGGCGACCGCACTGGCGGGCCGCTGCGACAGATACCATGCACGCAGCGGGTGAGGAGGCGACATGAGATTCAGCGGCTATCGGCGAGCATGCGTTGTGGCAGCGATTGCCGCGACGGGCCGTCTCACCGCCAGTTCGACAGACCCGGCTGCGCAAGCGACGGAGCTCCGGCGATTGAAGGTCGCCATCCCTGCTTACATATTCTCCGACGACCTGCGCGGGTGGGAGGCGATCATCGGTCGAGCTCCGGACGTGTCGGTGGTCGTGATCAATCCGCGGAACGGACCGAATGTCCGGGCCGGAACTCGCTGCGATGGGTACACCCCACCCGACGATCCCGGAACCGGGCCTGACCTCACCGGACTGCGCTTCGACGAGACGTTCGTGTCGACCCTGTTTCCCGACGACCCCGTCCTCGTGACAACGTCGCCAAATTATCTGGCGACGCTCGAGTCACAGTTTGCCCGCCGCGCTGGTTCGCTGAACGCCGCCGGGATTCCCACCTACGGATACGTGTGGTCGAACACGAAAGGTGCCGACCCGAGTTGCCCGCGGTCGACGCCCATCATCGATGCCGAGATCGCCCTCTATCGGACGCGCTATGGCGTGCGCAACATCTTCTTCGACGACGCCTCAGCCGCGTGCCCGCATCCGCTTCGGCGCGCAATGGCCGACGCCGCGCATGCGACGGGAGCCGGGGTGATCATGAACGTGGGGAGCATCGCTGGGGCGTGCCTCGCCGATGAGGCCGAGGTGGTCGTGAACTTTGAGGGTTCACCGACGTCGTATCTCGCCGCACGCGATGCACTCGACGCGAACGCGGAACTGCTCCGCCAACGAAACCCTACGATGCGCATCTGGCACATCGTGTACGGCGCCGACGACAACACCGTGATACCCGTTATCGCGCAAGCCCGTCGCAGCGCAGATCTGCTGCACATCGGCGATGACCGACCCCAGTCACACGGCTGCGATCTCGGTACGAGTACCTTCGACGCCCTCTACGGCATGTGGCCACGTATTCGTGCCGACACGACGCTGTGTGCGACGCGTTTCAATACGAACACGCTGACGTGGAACGCGGTGGTCGACGCCATCTCGGCGTCGGTGCGTTTCGTTGCACCGTCGGCCACCAGCGTCGTCAGTTCTGCGCGGGTCGCAGCATCACCGGTCTCAGGAACGAACAGAAGGCCCCGCGAATCCAGCCCCGCGAAGTGGCTGATACGTACACGAACTATTTCGGCAATCGCGTACCATTCACCATGGCCATACTCCACCGAGCAACGCTGACGCCGTCGAAGCTTGAAATCCTTACCGCGCACCTTCAGACCTTTGCCTCGGTTCGCGAGCTGAGTCCGGCACAGGTCGAGTTGCTCGGGGCGTATCGCTTCGATGATCCGGCAGGCGACGTCGGCATCGAGTCTCACCTCGTCGGAGTGGGGAGCGACGTGGTCATCCACGTTCCGTTGACCTATCGCGGAGCACCCGTGCCGGGTGCTGATCAATGGTTGATCGCAACCATGGACCACTCGGTTCTGGGACCGCGCTGGGTCTACGACGCGTGCGGCGACCCGGTCTACGTGCAGGAGCTGATGCGGGCCATCCTCACCGGGGGCACACAGGTGGACCAGTACGTCGAAACCGAAAACGGTCCCATCCTGCGCCCGTCGATCGCTGCGGTCTCGGGGAGCGGCGTTGCGTCGGCGCCCGTTCCTTTCATCGACTCGGTTGGCTGTACCCGGACTGGCGACGACAGCGTCATAGCGGCCGGCGGTCGCGAGGTCATCGTCCACCACGTGCTTCGCCGAGACCGAGTACCGCTCGATACCACCCCATCGACGCTCTCAGGAACGTGGCCCGGGGTCGACCAGCCAGTCGTACTGTCGTACCTTCGTTGAGCTCGTCGCGTCACCGCGCCGCGTGAAACATGTCCCGTGTGTCGACGTCCTCCGCACTCGCGGGGACGCCGACACGTCACATGCAGATGCAATGCGAAACGGCCGCCCGAAGGCGGCCGTTGCAAAAGAATGCGAGAGCGGGTGTTGCCTAGACAGCGAGCAAATCGCGGGCGCCGGTGTCGGAGCTGGGGTGTCGGAGCTTCGACATGGCCCGAGCCTCGATCTGGCGGATCCGCTCACGAGTCAGGTTGAAGTGCTCGCCAACCTCTTCGAGGGTTCGCGGCTCGCCACGATCAAGTCCGAAACGCAGGCGCAAGATTTCACGCTCACGCTCATCGAGTGGGCCGAGCAACTTGGCGATTTCTTCGGGAAGCAACGACGTCGCCGCAACCTCGAACGGTGATTCCGCGGAACGATCCTCGACAACATCGCCGAGTTCGGCGTCGCCATCTTCACGCAGCGGTTCGGAAAGCGAAAGCGGTTCGGCAGCGAAGCGAAGCGCCTCTGTCACCTTGTCTTCGGGCATCTCGACCTCTGCCGAGAGCTCCGAGAGGGTCGCCGGACGACCGAGCTTGAGCTCCAGGCGGGCGCGTGCCTTCTGCAGGCGCGCCAGGGTGTCGCCCGCGTGCACTGGGAGACGAATCGTGCGGCCGGTGTTCGCGATGCCGCGGGTGATGGCCTGTCGGATCCACCATGTCGCATACGTCGAGAACTTGAAGCCTTTGCGCCAGTCGAACTTCTCGACGGCGTGCATCAGACCGAGGTTGCCTTCCTGGATCAGATCCAGCAACGGCAGACCCGACGCCTGATACTTTTTCGCAATCGACACGACAAGACGAAGGTTCGACTGCACGAAGGTCCGTTCGGCGTCGGTTCCCACTTTCGCAGCTCGCTTGAGCTCGCGCTTCCGAGCGGCGGTGAGTTCCTTACCGCCTGCTTCGAGTTGGAGCGCGCTCTTCTTGCCTTCTTCGATGGCTTGCGCCAGGCGAACTTCATCGTCTTTGGTAAGAAGGGGGTACTGACCGATGTCGGTCAGATAAAGTCGGACGAGATCTTCTTCGTCTCGCTCGACACGTTCTTTCGCCACTTGAGTGTTTCCTTTTCGTCGTTTCGTTCCGGACCCCGGGGACAGACCGGAATGACGATTCGGGCGTTCAACGTTGCGTCGTTTGCAGTATGCGCACGCTCGCGAGGAACGTCCGTATACACGACACAGCTGTCTGATGCTCGTTTCGGCTCCTTACAGGATACCGCCCTGTCAAGATGCCTTGAACCGACATTCACCCAGCGGGGCCTGGGCTCCACTTCCATCGGCGGAATCAGGGAGAATCTGTACCCATGGAACACCAAACCACCGGTGATGTCGACAATTATTTTCCCGCCGACGTTGAGCTAACGATCGTCACGATGCGTCTACGCGCCAGTGATTCAGTGGGTTTGGCCGCCGTTCTTGCCAACTACGTGGTCCTGACCAGGCGGTCCTCCGGTTGTCGCAACGTCGACTTCTGCGTGTCGGTCAACGACGGCAATACCTTCGTGATTCTTCAGAAATGGGACTCTCCGACGGCCCAACAAGCCCATTTCGACTCGCCCATGATGGTCGCGATGGCCGAATCGTGCCGAGGCCTACTTGCCGAAGCCCCGCAGATCGAACTTCTTGAGGGAATCAGCGCCCACGATCTTGCCTAGACGCCGCTGAAAAAGTTTTGGGTCAGAAATCGTTGGGTCAGAGGTTGTTGGCCACCGGCGCGGTCATCGCCTGCAACTCCGCCCAGGTGAGCGACTCGGCTGACCACAACGCGTCGAACACCGCATCGGCAGAGTCTGAGAACTGGTGCCGGTTTCGGAACGCGTAGCGCTGGCGTTGCTGTTGGACCGCAAAATCGGCGCGAGCACAGCGGCCGACGGCGTAGACGTTCCAGGCACTGCGCTGAGCGTTGGTCAACTTGTTGTCGGGCGGAGCGTCGGCAAAGGAACCGTCGAGGCGGTCACGTACCCGAAACAGCACCTTCGAGAGCGATGATTCGGCGATTTCGACGCTGAGACGGCGGGGTTTTCGAGGATCTTCGAGGGCCCCGCTTTCGATGTCGATCGTGATGGGATCGAGGGAGGTGACGACGACGCGCTGCAGCGGGGTGGTTTCGTTGACCGCCACGACGACCTCGTGTCGCGGATCGATCCCGACGCGTTCCACGACTCGTGTCGCGACATCGAGCACTTCGCCGTGCTCAAAAAGGACGAGGACGAACTCCTCGGGTGTCACCGTTACGTTGGCCATGGTGATCGGTCAGTTCGCCGGGGTGAGGTTGTACGCGTCGCCAATCGTGCCCGGACCACAAATCCCGCCGGCCTTCACGATCAAAAGCTCCAGCTCTCGTTGGCGCGCCATCGCCCGTTCGACGTGCGCCGGTTCGAGGAGCATCGACTGCAGCAACATTTCTCCGTCGCGCCAGTCCTCGAACTCGTCGGCCAGGGCGAACTTGAGCGAGCGGATCGTCGGCGCGTCGGTAATGGTGGAGGTGTTGTTCAAATGGAACGTGTACGCAGCAATCTTGTGGGGGATGAGCACCCGGTAGACCCCTACCAGCTTCTCGATCGTGAGTTCGGGTTCGCCGGGGCCGGCAACGGCCTCCATGAAGGCCTCGACGTCGGCGTTCGCGGGTTGGGTCAAACGTTCCGGGTTCATCTCACGCAGTTCCGGGAGACGCTTGTGCCAGAGCTCTGCGTGCCATGCGTGCTTGTAGCAGTGCGTACCGAGGCGCAGCTTCACGTCGAGTTCGGGCACCGTTGCGACCCACCCACCCAATGCCTCGAACAGCCGCATTTCGATCCACTTGTAGTTACCGACACGACGGGCGGACTCTTCGACGGTGAAGATCCCCGGCAGCTCCCGGCGGTCCCATGGGGTGAAGGCGGCTCTCGGGGTTTTCGAATCAGGCATTCTGGGAATCTATCCACCATCGGTCGTGGATGCCATTGCCCAGTTCAGGGCTAACGTGTCGGCGGTCGACCCGTCGGGGGAGGACAGCAGTCCATCGGGCACACGTCGTGGTGCGGACCTCGGTTCCCGATGCACAGTCGAGAGTCCAGCCATGGCTGGCCAGGTGCGCCACTGCGGCTTTGGCACACAAGGTCCCACGGAGGTTCCTCGCAGACACGAGCGACGCCGGCCGCTGAAGTTCCTTAAGCGCACCTATGGTGTTG
>JANOWU010000123.1:0-39888 GCA_031418035.1 Acidimicrobiia bacterium | reverse complement strand
AAAGCTGCGGAAGAGGCGGCGAAAGCTGCGGAAGAGGCGGCGAAAGCCGCAGAGACGAAGAACGCTGCGCTGTCCAAGCTCAGCGACGAGGAGAAGAAAGCGCTCGGCCTGGCCTAGTACACCCTCGCGTAAGTTCCTGTGACAACGACCCGCTTCGGACCTCGCTGGCGCTCGGGCCTCGATGGGTCTTGGGTGTCACATGAACTTACGAAATCGAGCACTAGCCCTTGGCATTGCGCTTGAGCGCTCCGGCGCGTGGGTCGTCGATGTTCTTGAGGGCTTCTCGAACGGTGAGCGGCGAGAATTCGGATCGGTGGGCATCCACGAACTCGCGTATCGCGTCGGGGTTCGTCCACGCGTAGTCACGGAGCGCCCATCCGATCGCCTTGCGGACGAAGAATTCCTTGTTCGACGCCTGAACGAGGCAGAGTCGAAAGAGACGGTCGGCATCGGTGCGAGTTCCGAATCCCAACTGATGCAGAATCGCCGCACGTTGGACCCAGAAGTCGGGGTCCCGGACCCACTCGTCGAGTTTCGATTCGAGAAATGTATGCGTACGTATGATCCCTCCGACACACTTCGTGAGCTCATCAACGGTGTCCCACCAGGAATGCGTCTGCACGAACCACTTGACGGCCTCGAGTGCATCCGGTTCGAACTGGGGGCCGTATTTGCGTAGGACTTCCGTGGCGATGTAGTGGAACTCGCGTTCGGGCAACGCGTACAGCTGCCGGCATGCGTTGAGGGCATCGTCGAGCGGTGGAACACCGAGGGCCTTCTGGGCCGCAGCCCGTTTCGGTTTCGGGATTCCCAGGAATGGGGCGATTCCCTTCATGTAGGCGCCCATCGGACCAGCCAGCTCTGGATCCGCGATCGAGCGCATCGCCGCCTCGACGCTTTGCACCCAGAGGTTCGCGCTCATTGAGGCCTACGAGCTGGCGAGTGCCGCTGCGGAGATTGCATAGAGCGGCGTCGCGGAAGACTTCACCTGCTCGTAGAGTCCCTGGATCGTCGGCAGTATCTGACCCAGGTAGAAGCGGGCGGTAGCGACTTTGGCGGAAGCATAGGAATCCGTTTCAGAATCGGGCGCAGCAAGCAACGCCTGGCGTGCCATGAGCCAGCCGCCGACCAGGGTGGAGAGAACCCGGAGGTACGGCGTCGCTCCGGCCATGCCGTCGATAGCGTTGGCTCGGCCGACGGTGAGCATCCATTCCGTAAGTCCACGTACGTCATCAAGTGCAGCAGCGAGGGGTTGTGCAAGGTCCGCGATGGACGGGGTGGCCTCGAGTTCGGCGACCGTAGCAGCGATGTCGTGCAGCAGGCTAGCAATGACCTCACCGTTGCGCATGGGGAGCTTGCGGCCGAAGAGATCCAGTGCCTGGATTCCATTGGTGCCCTCGTAGATGGCTGCGATACGTATATCGCGGTACACCTGCGCCGCACCGGTGTCCTCGCAGAATCCCATCCCGCCCGCCAACTGGACGCCGATCGACGCGAGCTCGTTGCCGAGATCGGTGCACCACGCTTTCGAGAGCGGCGTAAGTAGATCGGCAAGTTCACCAGCGCTCGTGCGCGCATCGTCGTCGTCGCTATGACGGGCTTCGTCGATTGCCTTTGCATTCAAGAACACCAAGTGACGCATCGCCTCGATCTGGCATCGCATCGTGAGCAGCATCCGCCGGACGTCGGCGTGACCGATGATCGTCTTGTCGTCGGTGGTAGCTGGGCGCCCCTGTGTACGGTTCATTGCGTGGTCGTAGGCGATCTGATAGGCGAGTTCTGCAAGAGCGATGCCCTGCTGGCCAACTGCTAAGCGCGCATTGTTCATCATCGTGAACATGGTGCGCATGCCTGTATTGATGTCGCCGATGAGCTCACCAACGGCCCCTTCGCCGTCGTCGCCGAACGCAAGCACGCACGTGGGCGACCCATGAATGCCCATTTTGTGTTCCGTCGAGACCAGCTTCACGTCGTTGCGTGCTCCGAGCGTGCAGTCGGCATTCACGAGGAACTTGGGCACGATGAAACACGAGATGCCCTTTGTGCCGGCCGGAGCGCCATCGACGCGCGCGAGCACCAGATGGACGATGTTCGAGCTCATGTCGTGCTCGCCCCAGGTGATGTAAATCTTCTGGCCCGTGATTCGCCAGGTGCCGTCGGGGGCCTGAACCGCCCGGGAGCGCAGTGCTCCGACGTCGGAGCCGGCGTCGGGTTCGGTCAGGTTCATGGTTCCGCTCCACTCGCCGGACACGAGTTTGGGGAGGTAGGTCTCTCGTTGAGACTCCGTTCCCCAGTGCGCGAGAGCGTCGATGGAACCTTGCGTGAGCATCGGGCAGAGCGCGAGGGCCATGTTTGCCGACTGCAGCATCTCGCTCATCGCGATACCGACGAGATGGGGAAAACCGCCGCCGCCATACGCGGCGTCGGCGGGCACCGAACTCCATCCACCGTCGACGTAGTGCTTGTATGCGTTGCGAACGACTGGCGGTGTCGTGATAGTGGCTTCGGCCAGATTTACCTGCAACCCTTCGCGATCCCCCACGACGTTGGTCGGCGCAATGACCTCGCTCGTCACGCGGCCGAACTCCTGGAGAAGCGAGGCCACCGTGTTGCGGTCGGCATGCGCAAAACCTGGGAGTTTGGCGACTGCATCGATCCCCACCAAATCCAGGCTGAACTGGATGTCTCGCAATGGTGGCTGGTAGGTAAGCATGGTGTTTCCTCGTTCGACGTCTTCGGGGGTCAGCTTTGTCCAGGCTGCTGTCCTGGCCTCCATTCTGTTCGAAATCGTGCCGGTGTGGTTATCGGCCGAGAAGCGCGACGACTTCAGCTACTCCGGAGGCGCGCGTGTGAGGAAGGTGCGCGTGTAGGTTCAACGGATCCAACTGCACCACCGGCATGCCGGCTCTCGTGGCTCCTACGACGTCGGCGTGAACCGTGTCGCCCACGTACAGGGTTCGGTTCGGGTTCGTTCCGAGGGCGTCGAGGGCCGGCGTGAAGATCTCGGGCTCGGGCTTGGCGATCTTGAGAACGCCCGAGTCGGCGATCGCGGCGACGTTCGTGAATGGCCCCGGCCCCACCTGGCAGATGCCGAACTGCTGCATCTGCGCCTCGGCGGTGCCGTCGTTGTTGGTCACGATCGCCACGGGCATTCCCGAATCACCCAACGCCTTGAACGCGGCGATGTTCTCCTCGAGAAGCAGTCGCCAGATCGGGTGTGCTTCTTTCTGGAAGACTTCGGTGAACATGCCCTCGACGGCTTTTTCGAGGTGCTCGTCCGGAACTCCGAGGTGTCGCAGGTACGCGTGCTCGAAGCTGATCCAGAAGTCCCTGGCGTATTCGTTGATGTTGCCGTCACCCATGACATCAGTAAGCGCGCGTACAGAGTGGTAGTGCGCATCGTGATAGATCGTCCCCGTGTGCTCCGGCAGGGCGAACCCGGCTCGGGCCATGCCGTTGCGCACCGGATCGGGGTGACGCACCAGGAAGACTCCGCCGATGTCGAAGACAACTGCCTCGATCTCACTCCAACGAACCGGCACCAGCGAACTGAACTCAGGAGGCATTCAGACGATCCTACGGCGTGGCGACGGCGCAAACGGGAAACGTGCGGCGGGCGGACCTCGGCGCGAGTTTCGCCGAGGACTCGCAAACCACTAGGACTTGGGGGGCTTTGGTGCCTTCTGTTCGACGGGAGCGCCGGCTTCTTTCCAGGCCCCGAAACCCCCGTCAACGTGCGCGATCTTGTCGTGATCGAAGCCCATGTCGAGGAGAGTCACGGCAGCGAGCGCCGATCGCCATCCGCCGCCGCAGTACAGGACGAACTCGCGGTCTTCGCCGAAGATCGGTTTGTAATACGGGCTCGCCGGGTCGACCCAGAATTCGAGCATCCCGCGGGTGGCGTGGAACGCACCGGGAATCATGCCTTCACGCTCGAGTTCGCGCGGGTCTCGAAGGTCGACGAAGGTCACGTTCTCCTCACCGAGTTTGGTTTGGGCTTCGGCGACGCTGTAGGTCCGGATCTTCTTGGTTGCTTCGGCGACCATATCGAGGGCACGTTTGGTGGCAGGCATGTCGTCACCGTATCCGATTTTTGACCGAAATTGGAGCGTCGGTCGCTCCCGGAGCGACTCACGCGCCAAGAACGGTCGGCGCAGCGCTCACCAGGTCCACTTCGTTGCTCGAGCCGCGAACTCGTCCTCCCGTCGATGATTGGAAACCTCGCTCGGGCACTACCTGCCACGTCGCGTTTGCCTCCGTGAACTCTTGCAAGCCCTTTCGTTTGTCGGGCTCCGCGTACTTCTCGCCATATGTGGCGATCGGCAACGCACGTTCGGGACCTTCAGCCACGAGTGTTGCTCGGCCCTCGAGCGTGACGACCTCGACCGTGTCGCTCGCTGCGACCGTCAGGTTGTGGTTGGCGAGGAGGTTGCGATGTTTCGCCGACGAAAATGCACAGCCGAACCAAAAGGTCTGCGACTGTTCGAGCCACACGCCCCACACCGGCATCGCGTGCGGTCGTGCCTCGCGACGCGAAACGGTGATCACCCAAAAGTTGCGACAGGCGACGAGACGTTCACTTGCCCATTGCCACGGGAGCGTTCCCTCCACATCATCTATCGGTACGCCGTATTCCGCCATGCGCGGACGTCCGGACCGCGGCACCGACGCCATCTGCTATCCGGCGTTCGCGGACCAGCGATGGGCGCCCTTCATGCCGTACATCTCGAGGTACAGGGCTCGTGTGGGGGCGACGGCGATGAAGATGGTGTCGGGCGAGTTCTCGGGACCGCCGGGCGCGAAGCCATTGAGGTCGTAATCGAACACACCGGTCCAGAGGCGCTTCTTGGTTTCGACGTCATCGTGAATGGACGCGACACCCCAGACCTCAACGCCGTCGCCGACTTCGGTGACCTGCCAGTGCAGGGCCACTCTGGACTCGTGCGAGACGTTCCGTGTCTTCACCGAGTCGCGCCCGGCCATGATCCAGACTGTGTCGCCCTCCCAGCACGGATGAATGGGGACGACGTCGGGTTCGCCGTCTTTCCCAACGCTGGCCATGTGGGCCCACGGGCTGAGGCGGGAAGCGTGCTCTCGAATTTCGTGAAGTTCCATATCGCGACAGTACCGGGTGGTGAGCAAACAAGTCGAAGACAACTGAGGTGACGGTGCAGGGCCGCACCGGAGTCGGCAATACTGCTCGACGTGACATCGAACGTTGAGCTGTCGTCCCTGAGATCCCAGATAGACGAGGCGGACCGCGAGCTTCTACGCGTCCTCGCCCGACGCTTCGAACTGTGTCACGACGTGGCCGCCGTCAAGGGAACGGCATCCACTCAGGTACTCCAGCCCGCACGGGTGCGCGAGGTGCTTCAAACGCGGATGCAGTGGGCGGCCGAAACCGGGGTTGAACCCGAGTTTGCCGAGCTGCTGTTTCGATCGCTGCTGAGCGAGACCCACCGTATCGAAGCGGTGCACCTGAACGTCAATAGGTCCGTTTCGGCGGCTGAGATCAAGCCCGCCGGCATAGAAACCGCTCTGCAGACGGCCGCCTGTCGCATCGACCACGTGACGGTTGCGGTTTCGGATCTCGCCTCGGCGGTGTCGTTCTTCGTCGATCGACTTGGCTTTCGCGTGACCCAGCAACCGCAGTCGCATCCCGATCATCCCGGGATCGACTCGGCGGTCGTCGACGCCGGCGGTGTGACGTTCGTGCTGATGCAGACAGCCGAGGTCGTCAGTGGATCCGCGCCGATCGGCGTGCACCACATTGCAATCGAGGTGTTGAACGCGGCGTTCGTTCGCAACGCGCTCGTTGAACACGGGTGCGCTGTTCAGACCGATGTGATGACGAGCAACAACGGACTGGAACGGTTCTTCACCATCCGCGATGCATCGAGTGGCCTTCAGCTTGGCTTTGTATCACGGGTCGGTGAACGGTCGACCTTCGACGGCGGCGATATCGGTGCGTTGAGCGCAGCGATCGAAGATCTTGGTTGACCGCGACGCGGTTAGCTGGTGCTGGACAGGAAATATTCGTCCGTGTACAGAACACCTTCAGTCAGCGGGGATTGATAGACCTTGATGTTCGTTGCGTCGGGCTCTGATTCGATGAGGAAATTCGTCCGCTGCCAACTGGTCGACGGAGCGTTGTACCCGACGAAACGAACTTTCGAAAACCCGAATCGGTTCGTGAACAGCGCGTAGGTGGCGCTCGGTACCGAAGACTTGTACCAGTTCGAGAACGTGTACAACTTCGTGCTGTCGTACGCGAACGGGCTTTGGTGGCAGTAGGCCGCCGACGCGACACGTGCGAACGTCACCGTTACGCGACATCCGTGACCGGTGCGCCCTTGGCCGTTGAAGCTGTACAGACCGATCACTCGCTGTCCGCGCTGCGACATCATCCACGAGTCGGCGAAGTCGTTGGTGAGGGACTCGAACGACGCGTTGACGAACATGTTGTTCTTTGATCCGACGCTGGTGTCGAGTCGGTACATGGCGGTCAGTGTCGTCGGCGCGCTCGGGAAGTTGAGATCGCGCGTGGCGGTGGCGACGCCGTCATTCCACGTCGAAAAGACGAAGACCTTTCCGTTGACTTCGAACTGCTCCGGCGTATTGAGTTGACGTGCGAGCCCCGCTGTTCCAGTAATAGGTCCACTTATGTTCTGTCCGTCGAGTGTGATGCTTGCCCCAACCGGATACGAGCTCAACGTAAGGGTGGACGTCCTAGCGCTTACATATGCCACCTTCTCGGACACGAGCCCGCTCCCATCGGTGGCTCTCATTGTGACTTTGATCCGGATGCCCGGTTCGGTCTCGAGGTTCCTGGGCACCTGGCCGGAATAGACGCAAGCGTTGGCGGCGTCGAGGTCGTGGACATGGTCGTTGTGTGAAATCTGCACCCGAATCGAGCACTGGGAGGGAGGGATCGCTGCGCCGTTCGCATCTGTTGCACTGAAGCCGAAGTTGAGATTCATCCCACCCTCGAATTCGGTTGGGTTCGTGGGCAGCTCCGTATCACCGGTGCTGTTCCGATCACGATGGGCGTCGCCCGAAGCGTCGTCGTCAACGCGCCGTCGCTGAGATCGGCATCAATTTGATACGTGCCAGCTGTCGGAAGCGACGCCGACAGGGCCGTGCCTGTTCCGGCATTGACACCATTCACCTTCCACGTGACCGTTACGTCGTCGCCATTGGGGTCCGAGATCTTCGTGACCGCACAGGTGGCTGTCGATGGTGGCGCTGAACCTGTGGTGGTGCACGAGACGGTTCCCTGCGGAGGAAGTGGTGCATCGTTGGTGTTGTACACGATCTTGTGGATCTTGCCGAAGAAGTAGTTCAACATGTACAGGTAGCCGTCGGCACCGATCTCCAGATCGACGATGTCCTGGCTGTTGTACGAGAAGTTCGCCAGACCCGCGCTCTGGCTGTCGAGGGTGTCGATGATCCCGACGGACCAATCGGCGAAGAACACCCGGCCCTGGAACGATTGCGGGTAGACATTTGCGCGATATACCGGGCCACCCGTGATCGAGTTACCCGTCCAGTGATTGTAGAAGTAGAACGGGGCCTCGAAACCCGCACACGACGTTACGTTGCAGGTGCCGCCTTCCGCCGACGGCCATCCGTAGTTCTTGCCGGCGCGAACCTTGTTGATCTCCTCGGCAACCGTCGACCCGACGTCGCCGACAAAGACGTCGTTGTTCTGACGATCAACGTCGAGCCGGAATGGATTGCGAAAGCCGGCCGCGTAGATGGTTCGAAGCGCCGTGACACTCGTCGCGTACGGATTGTCCGCAGGAATCGAACCGTCGGTGTTTATGCGGTGGACTTTGCCCGTTTCAGTGGTCAGATCTTGCGCCGACGTTGGGAGGTAGTTATCGCCAAGGGCGAAGAAGACGTGCCCGAGTGTGTCAAGGTCGATCCCGCCACCGTTGTGGAAAAAGTTGAAGGCGTTCGGACTGGTGTAGAGGACGGTGGAGGCCTTCGTCGCAAGGTTGATCTTTGTCACCGTCATCTTTGACTGCAGGTCGTTGTGGAGCGCGTAGAGGAAACTCCGTGTGAGGTCAGCGTCGCGTTCGATGACGACGCCGAGCAGGCCACGCTCACCCCCGGTATTCACCGAGAGCCGAGTGAAGTCCGAGAACGATGTCGAACCCGTCGGTTTGACACGAATGAGCCCGTCGCGCTGAGCGACGTACATGTTGTTCGCGGCGTCGAAGGCCATCGATGTGGGCTGTGCTATCTGCGAACCGTCGTGAACGAGTTGGTCGTAGAAGCGAGCGGGCCAGAAATTGGCGGCCTTCCCGTCGGTTTGGGCGAGCCCGATGCAAGCGACGCAGGCCAGCAACGCGCCCGCGACAGTCTTAGGTCTTCTCATTTTGGGGCGTCCTTGGGGAAGTGGGCCGACAATTGGCGGATTCGAAATCCGGTCTGCGTCTACGACCGTACAGTATGTGTACTGTCAAATGTCGAATCCTCAACGAGACTTTTGCGAGAGACCAAATACTCAGTTCGCGTACGAGAAGATTCGTGAACCTACTACTTGATACTCATTTGATCGTCTGGTGATAGCTTCCGAAATTGGCGAGCCGGAGGGTTCGGTCGGCCTCGGCACACAACTCGGGTTCGGTCATCGCCTCCGCCAGCTTTGCTACTGATGCGCAGGCGAAGGCGCAGAGCATGGGTCGGCCGGCGAGCTCGCTGACATCGACCCACAGTTCGAAGACGACGGGCGGGTCAGCGGCGACGTACCAGGAACGCTGTGTCCAGAACTTGGTGTCGAAGGCGAAGAACGCCTTGGCGACCGATCCCGGACCGAGTCGGTGGAGCGATGTCGTGAACCGTTCCGGGAGGGGCGGGAGGAACTCGATCCGGTCGCTTTGGAGAACACCGATACCGACGGTGACGATCACGGCATCGGCCAGATGGGTTGCGGCGTCGTCGGCGTTTGCGCCTCCGATAGTGGCGATCTGCCAGTTCGCCGTCGTAGACCCCCTCGAAGGGCTTTGCCGGGCGATCTTCGAAACTCGCGTGGAGGTGTGAATCGCGAGGTCGCTGGCCTGCGCAGCTACGAACGTGTCGATGGGGTCCGTGATCAGCTGGTCCTCGCCGGGTAAGCCATAGGGCTCGCTGCGATACCGCAACGACAGTTCCCCCGGCGGCGCTGCGTACAGGTTCTCATACGAGCCGCGCAACAGACACGCGAGTGCAGCGTGCGCCTCCACTCGGGGAAGATCGTTCGCAGCAGCGAACTCGGCCAATGGAGCGGCGAGTTCATGGTCGACAGCGGCCAAGGAATCCGAAAAGCTGTCCGACTGCTCTGTGGTCAGTTGCGCATCGAGTTGGGTCTCGACCCGATCGAGCAGCGCGGCGAAGTCGGACTCGGCAAGATCAGACCCACTGACCACGACTCGCGTCGCATCGAAGGTACCCGGCGAGCCATGGAGGCCGAACTCTGCGAAGGGATGCCCCTCGGTGCCGTGCATCCAGGCGCCGCCGACGTGGATCGGGCCGCCGAGTGAGCGATCCGTCAGTGCCCGTCCGCCCAGTCGTGGCTCTGCTTCGAACACGTTGACCGCATGACCCTTCGCCCGCAGCTCGGTTGCCGCCGCCAAGCCGGCCATGCCCGCACCGACGATGGCAACCGTTGCCGTCGGCGCGCTCTCGTGAAGCTCTCGGGCGACACGAAGACCGGAGAACCATGCGCCGTGCAACGTGCCGGGATGGTCAACCGACATCGCTTCGCCGGCAAACCAGAGGTTCCCCGGTAGACGCTGGCCGAGGACAGCCCGATCTTGCGGCGTTGCATGTGGACGGAGGTGGCTGTAGGAACCACCAAAGTTCGGATTGCCTATCCACGAGGTAACCAGGGCGCGTCGGGCGGCGATGGGTGACGTCGAGCGCATCATGACGACCGCATCGTGACCTTGCGCCGTCGCTCGGTGGAGCTCGACCCAGCCGCGTTCGCGGTAGTACGCATCCTGTCCTGCGGTGAACAGATACACGCGCTCGTAATTCAGTCGTCCGGCTTCTTCCAGGACAGCTGTTATAAGTGAACGTGCTATTTCCAAACCCCTGTATTGCGGAGTGACGAAGAGGCTGGCGAGCCAGGGGGTGAGATGCTGAAATCCGGGAAGATCGTCGTCGGCTATGAGACTCACCGAACCCAAACATTCATCTGTTAACTTATCAATTGCCAAGAGAGTGAGTGGAACGCAATCTGCAGTCATGTTCGCGAACTCACACCTCGCGATCTCGAGATTCCATACTTCATCTGCGTACAGATGACCCCATTCGTCGACGTGCCATCGCGCAAGTCTGTCGCCCAGTTGCGGACGATTGACGAGGTTCACTATCGAGATTTCGTGTGTAGACATACAAATGTTCCAGTTTTCAAACGTGAAAACAGTCACGCCTCAATTGGTTGCAACGACCGCAAACTAACCCTAAGGTAGCAACTCACTGTTACAAGCGTCCTCCCGGTGCTACGCGCCCGGTCTCAAGAGTTCTCCGACGCCTCGGTCCGATTCGCTCCCCTCTCGTGGCACGCGTCTGTTCGAGGTCGTCTCGGAATCTCGTTGATCGGTTGCCGGGTGGTGCTTTCCGCAGGAACGAAAGGATTCACCATGAAGCATTTCTGTGATCGACCCCGAATAGTGCGGCGATCTATCGGCGGCCTTCTTGCCATTATCTCGATCGTGTCGCCCCTCGCTGTCGGCGTCGTGGTTGGCGGTTCGACCGCTCAGGCCGCCATGCGATACGTGCGGGCGCCCTATCCAGGAGATGGAACCGCCCCGAGCATGGAACAGGCCATCGCCGCGACGTGGCCATCACACCTTCATCGTGAGGCGTTGAACGTTGCTTGGTGCGAATCCCGAGGGAGGGCTTCGGCTCGAAACGGTCAATACAAGGGACACTTCCAGATGGGCTCGTCGGAATGGCGTCGCTATGGCAACGGAAGTCCGTTCAACGCCCTCGACAACAGCGCAGCCGCCTACCGGTACTACCGTGCCGTTGGGGGATCGTGGCGGCCCTGGCAATGCCAACCCTGATCAACTGAACGCTGTTTTCATCACAGCGCAACGAAGCGAATAGGTTTACGTCGAGCGTTGCTCGGGTGAAGTTCGCCGCGCGCCACGCTGGGGGACTCCATGCCAGAACCAGTGATCGTGGCGGCAGCTCGTTCACCTATCGGCCGTGCCTTCAAGGGTTCTCTTGTTGATATGCGAAGTGATGATCTCGCCGCCCAGATCGTGCAGGCCGCGCTCGCACAGATTCCCCAGTTGCCACACGGCGAGATCGAGGATCTGATGTTGGGTTGCGGGTTGCCTGGTGGCGAGCAGGGATTCAACATTGCGCGCGTCGTGAGCATTCTCGCGGGGCTCGAACAGGTGCCAGGCACAACGGTGAATCGCTACTGCGCTTCTTCGCTGCAGACGATTCGGATGGCTACTCACGCGATCCGAGCCGGAGAGGGTGATGCCTTCATCGCTGCTGGAGTCGAGTGCGTTAGCCGGTTCATCAAGGGCAACTCCGACAACATGGCTGATACGCAGAACCCTGCCTTCTCCGATGCGACCCACCGGTCGACCATGCGAAGCAATGGCGGAGCTCCGATGTGGATGGCCGCCGACGGACTACCGGATGTGTACATATCAATGGGACAAACGGCCGAGAACGTCGCGCAGATCGAAGGTATCTCGCGAACCGAACAAGATACGTATGCCTATGAATCTCAGCGGAACACCGCTCGAGCGCTCGAGAACGGTTTCTATTCCGTCGACATCACGCCGATCACGCTTCCCGACGGGACGGTAGTTGCCGCCGACGACGGACCTCGTCCAGACACGACGATCGATGCCCTCCAGCGACTGACGCCGGTGTTCCGACCCGATGGCTCCGTGACGGCTGGCAACTCCTGTCCGCTCAACGACGGCGCAGCCGCCGTCGTGATCATGAGCGACACGCGGGCACGCGAACTCGAGATCACGCCGCTTGCCCGAATCCTGTCGACCGCCGTGACTGGACTGAACCCCGAGACAATGGGCCTCGGCCCAGTCGAATCGTGTCGTCGTGCGATGGCCAGAGCGAACATGACCATTGCCGACATCGACCTCGTCGAGATCAACGAAGCGTTCGCGGCGCAAGTGTTGCCATCCATGCGCCACCTCGGAATCGACCGCGACAAACTCAACGTTCACGGTGGGGCGATCGCTCTGGGGCATCCTTTCGGGATGACCGGCGCCCGCATCATGACCACACTCATCAACAGTCTGCGGGCGACCGACAAGACGTTCGGCATGGAGTCCATGTGCGTGGGCGGAGGTCAGGGTATGGCGGTCATCATCGAGCGATTGAGCTAACGCGGACTCACCCGATCGTGCGGGCCCAATGCATTCTCATTGGTCTGTTTTGGCGGGGGAGAAAGAAGTGGACTCGATGTCGCCCATAGGGGCTACACTCGGCCTACGTGCCAGGTACCGTCGTTGTAGGTGTTCAGTGGGGCGATGAAGGCAAGGCCAAGGTCATCGACCTCCTCAGCCATCAAGCCGACATGGTTGTGCGCTACCAAGGCGGTCACAACGCTGGCCATACGGTCGTTGTCGACGGGCAGAAGTTTGCGTTCCGGCTGACGCCGAGCGGGATTCTGTTCCCCAACGTCACGCCCGTGATCGGCAACGGCGTCGTCCTCGACCTCGCCACGCTGTTCGCCGAGCTCGACATGCTCGAATCACGAAACGTCGACACCTCCCGGCTCGTCGTGAGTGGGAACGCCCACCTGATCATGCCCTGGCACCCACTGCTCGACACCCTCGAAGAGGCGCGGCGAGGGAGCGAAGCCATTGGGACCACGAAGAACGGTATCGGTCCGGCCTACGTCGACAAGGTCGCCCGAGAGGGCATCCGGGTGCAGGACCTGCTCGCCCCAGAGAGGTTCCGGGCTCGACTCACCAACGCGCTCACCCAGAAGAACCTCCTGCTCGAACGCGTCTACGGCCAGACGCCGCTGGTGCAATCTGAGATCGAAGCCCTCTACCTCGACGTCTACGCGCCCCGGCTCCGCCGCTACATCGGTGACTCGGTCAACGTCATCCACGATGCTCTGCGTGCGGGCAAGCAGGTGCTGTTCGAAGGAGCCCAGGCCACCTTCCTCGATATCGATCACGGCACCTATCCCTTCGTCACGTCATCCAATCCGGTGGCCGGGTCGGCGTGTGCGGGTGCCGGCGTGGGTCCGCGACACCTGGAGCGCATCGTCGGCATTGCGAAGGCGTACGTGACCCGGGTGGGCAGCGGCCCGTTCCCCACCGAACTTCTCGACGCCACGGGTGAGTTGATCGTCGAACGCGGACAGGAGTTTGGAACCGTCACCGGACGTCGGCGTCGACCAGGATGGTTCGATGCAGTGATGCTGCGCCATGCGGTCAAGCTGAACTCACTCACCGAGATCGCCCTCACGAAACTCGACATTCTCGACGTCTTCGAAACGCTCCGCGTCTGTGTCGCCTACGAGATCGACGGGCAACAGGTCCGCAACCTTCCGTCGGATGTGTCGATGCTCGAACGCGCCGTGCCCGTCTACGTCGATCTGCCGGGCTGGCAGTCCGACACGACACTCGCTCGAAGCGTCGACGAGCTACCCGTGAACGCACAAAACTATGTGCGCTTTCTATCGCGGGAATCAGAGGCTCGGATCACCATCCTGGGAATTGGTCCAGCCCGCGATGAAGTGATGGACGTCCCTGCGGCGTGGCTCGATCACGCACCCACCTGAGTTTGCCCATCCCGACGAGGAGCACCACATGATCGAGCGCTACACCACACCAGCCATGAGGGAGCTCTGGTCTGATGAGGCACGTATGCGTCGGTGGTTGCGAGTGGAAGTTCTCGCCACCGATGCATGGGCGTCGATCGGTGTTGTCCCGGCGGAACATGCGGAACAGATTCGTACGCGCGCAGACTTTAGCGTCGAAGCCGTCGACGAACGCGAGAAGATCACCGATCACGACATGGCGGCCTTTGTCGACGTCGTGCAGGAATCGATTGGCATGCCCGCGGGTGGCTGGGTGCACTATGGGCTGACGTCGAGCGACGTCGGCGATACGGCGCTGGCCCTTGTGCTGACCGAAGCAGTCGACCTGCTGATCCCTGCGGCGCAGGAGCTACGTGGTGTACTGGCCACCCGCGCCGTCGAGTTTGCCGACACACCGTGCATGGGGCGCACCCACGGCATCCACGCAGAACCTACGACGTTCGGCGCAAAGCTCGCCCTGTTTGCACTGGCCGTCGATCGTGACATCGTGCGTCTCCACGCAGCCCGCAAGTCGATCGCCGTCGGCAAGCTCAGCGGGGCGGTCGGCACCTACTCCAACATCGACCCGGCGGTCGAGGTCTATGTGTGCCGAGAGCTTGGCCTGGAACCGGTCCCCGCGACGCAGGTCCTGGGTCGGGATCGCCACGCCGAAGTGCTCTACGCCTGCGCGTCGGTCGGCGCGACGATGGAATCGATTGCCCTCGAAGTTCGCCACCTGCAGCGCACCGAAGTGCGTGAAGTTCGCGAGCCATTTCGGGCCGGGCAAAAGGGAAGCTCGGCGATGCCGCACAAGCGCAACCCCATCACGGCCGAGCGCATATGCGGGCTGGCGCGCGTGTTGCGCGGGAATCTTGTGGCCGGCCTCGAAGACGTCGCACTGTGGCACGAACGAGACATCTCGCATTCGTCGGTCGAACGAGTGATCCTGCCCGACTCGACGACCCTCACCCACTACCTTCTCGGACGCACGACCAACATGATGCGTGGGCTCAGCGTCGACGTACATCGTATGCGTACGAATATTGAGTCGTCCTTTGGATTGGTGTTCAGCCAGTCGGTCTTGCTTGCGCTGATCGAAGGTGGGCTGTCGCGAGACGACGCGTATCGAATCGTGCAAGAACGAGCGATGCAGTCGTGGGAGAGCGAGACCTCGTTCCGGTCGCTGGTGGAGGAAGATCCACGGGTGACGCTTTCGTCCGAGCAGCTCGACACGGCATTCGATCTCGGTCGCGTGCTCCAGCATGCGCACCGTTTCATCGATGCGATCCGTCACTTCGTGCCCACGACCTAACCCTCGCCGCGGACCCGTCGCTTCTTCCCCCTTTCCTTTCACGTCCCCTTTCCGTTTCACGTCCTTCTTCCCCCTTTCACTCAACGGCGAGTTGCAGGGTCGACGGCAAGTTTGCTCCACCAACAACTTGCCGTTCACCCTGCAACTCGCCGTCGAGTGGAGAAGGAGGGGGGCGACGACAACGTGCGTCGAGTGGAGAAGGAGGGGGGCGACGACAACGTGCGTCGAGTGGAGAAGGAGGGGGCGACGAGTGGAGCAGGGGGGCGTGGAGGAGGAGGGTGCGTGGTTAACGGCGGGCAGCGAGTTCGGCGATGACGGATTCGGGGACCCGTAAGTCGCCGCGGCCGACGCCGACCCGTAAGTCGGGTTTGTACGTCCCGTGGTAGTCGGACCCGCCGGTGGCCACCAGTAACAAACGCTGCGCGGTCTGCGCGAGTGCGTGTCGCTCCTCGGTGCTGTAGCGACCGTAGATGCACTCCATTCCCGCCAGACCGAATTCGCGTAGCTCGGTGAGCGCGTTCGTGAACGACTCACCGGCAAGTCCGAGGCTGAACGGGTGGGCAATCACCGCGACGCCACCCGAGTCTCTCGCGAGGCGTAGTGCGACGTCGGCCGTCATCTCCTCGCGCTCGACATAGCCGGGCTTGCCCTTGGCGAGCCACACATCGAAGGCCTCCTGAGTGGTCGAAACAACTCCCTTGGCGACCAGCACCTGGGCCACGTGGGGTCGACCGATCCCGTCGACCTTGCCAGCTGCGGCCACGAGCTCGTCGAAGGAGACGTCGATGCCGAGACCGCGAAGACGTTGGACGAGACGTTCGTTGCGATCGCGGCGAAACGCCATCTGACGAACGAGCTCGTCTTGCAGCGCGCCTTCGCCCGGCTCGACGAAGTACACGAGGATGTGGAGCACCGGACGAACGCCCGCAACGTCGTACGACACGGCGCACGACAACTCACATCCTCCGATCACGGTGACGCCAACCGTCGCTGCGTGCGCGCGGACTCGTTCGATACCGTCGAGGCGGTCGTGATCGGTCAGCGCGATGGTGGAACATCCGACGGATGCGGCGAGGTCGGCAAGCACCTCGGGCTCGTCGGAGCCGTCGGAGAGTACCGAGTGCATGTGGAGGTCGATCACTCCCCCATGCTCGCGCACGGGGGAGTGACCCGCGTAATCACCCAACCGGTGTGAGTGCGATCGACAAGACGTCGCGAACATCGTCGACGAGGTGCACGTCGAGTCCTTCGAGGACGTTGGCAGGCACGTCGTCGAGATCGGATTCGTTCTGGCGGGGAAGAATGATGGTGGTAAGTCCGGCTCGATGGGCGGCAAGAAGCTTCTGCTTCACGCCACCGATCGGAAGGACGCGTCCGACCAGAGAGAGTTCACCGGTCATCGCGACGGTCGACTTCACTGCCCTGTTGGTAAGTAAACTTACTAGAGCTGTTGTCATGGTGATGCCCGCCGATGGCCCGTCTTTCGGGACCGCTCCTGCCGGAAAGTGAACGTGGATCCGTCGCCCGTCGAACGACTTCGCATCTATGCCCAGAGCTTCAGCGTTGGCGCGCACGTAGGACATCGCCAGCGACGACGACTCCTTCATGACGTCGCCGAGCTGTCCCGTGACAGTTACCTCGATGTTGGTAGAACCGATGCCGGGCATCGATGTCGCTTCGACGGAAAGAACTTCACCGCCTGCGCCGGTCACAGCGAGACCGTTGGCGACGCCGGGAGTTTCGGTTCGTGCCGCTGCCTCTTCGCGTCGCTTCGGGCGACCGAGCAACTCGGTGAGCTGCTCCACCGATTCGATCCGCAGCGGTTTCTCCACGTTCGCTGAACCGGTTGTCGACGAAATCTTCACGGCCACCTTGCGAAGCACCTTGGCGACCTGACGCTCCAGCGAACGCACGCCTGCCTCGCGGGTGTAGCCCGACACGATTCTCTGAATTGTCTCGTCGGTCATCTCGAGATCATCAGCGCGCAGACCATGAAGCGCGAGCTGCTTCGGGATCAAATGGTTCCGGGCGATGAGCACCTTTTCGACGTCGACGTACCCATCGACGGTGATCAGCTCCATACGATCCAGCAGCGGCGCAGGAATCGTGTCGAGCGTGTTCGCGGTCGCAATGAAGATCGCGTTCGAAAGGTCGAGATCGACCTCCAGGTAGTGATCGCGAAACGTGTGGTTCTGGGCAGGATCGAGTACTTCGAGCAGCGCCGCGCTTGGATCGCCTGCCCACCCCGCACCCAACTTGTCGATCTCGTCGAGCAAGATGACCGGGTTCATGGTGCCGGCCTCCTTGATCGCGTCGACGATCCGTCCAGCCTTGGCGCCGACGTAGGTGCGACGGTGACCACGTATCTCCGCCTCGTCGCGCACGCCGCCGAGGGCGACGCGAACAAAGCGACGATCCATGGCGCGGGCGACGCTCTCCCCGAGCGAGGTCTTGCCGACGCCCGGAGGCCCGACCAGCACGATGGTGGTTCCCCCGCCTCGTTTGGACGAGTGTCCTGAAGAGCCCGGCCCCGTTCCAATGACCTCACCCTCTGGCGCGATCACCGGGGCCTCGACCGTTCGTTCGGCGCGCAGTTTGCGCACGGCGAGCCACTCGGTGATTCGCTCCTTGGCGTCGTCGAGCCCGGTGGTGTCGGAATCGAGTATCGATCGAGCCAGTGACACGTCGAGACGGTCGCTGGTGGTTGCGCCCCAAGGCATGGCGAGGAGTGTGTCGAGCCAGTTGCGGATCCACGCCTGCTCGGGGTTCTGCTCGCTCATCCGCTCGAGGCGGTCGATTTCCTTTCTTGCCGCGGAACGGACGGCCTCCGGCATGTTTGCGGCGTCGAAGCGCTCCTGGTACGAACTGGCTTCGGCAACGCTGTCATCGCCCAGCTCCTTCTTTATCGCCGCGAGTTGTTGACGAAGCAGGAACTCCCGTTGGGTCTTCTCCATCCCTTGGGAGACGTCGTTGCGAATCTTTTCCTTGAGTTGCAGTTCGGCCAACTTGGCGCGAACCCACGGGAGGACTAGCTGGAACCGCTCCTCGACGTCGACGGTCTCGAGAGCCTGAATTCGTTGCTCGATCGTGAGGTCCGGAAGGTAGGTGATCGTGTCGGCCAAGGCTCGGGGGTCATCGACGCCGCCGTCGACCTTGTCGTTGAGCGCGATGGTGACCCGACCGCCCTGTTCGTGTTCGAGGAGTGCCTCCACGGTGGCTCGGTACTGAGCGCCCAGTTCGCGCACCGAGTCGGTGAGGGGTCCCTCGTCGACTTCGGTGACCCCCAGCCACAACACGCCCGGAACGGCGATCGGGGCGGGGACGGCGGCGCCGAGGCGCACGCGTCGGATCGCCTTGAGGACGAGTGCACGGACACCGTTGGGGAGTTCGCCGGCGGTCTCGATCGAAGCGACAACGCCAATGCGCGGGTAGGTGTTGTCGATCTTGGGAACGAGAAGGAGTCGTTCGTCAAGGGAGATGGCGGCGTCGGCAACGGCCTGGGCCTCCGCTGATTCCAACGCAACGGTGACCACCATGCCCGGAAGTACGACGCCGTCGGGCAGCGGAAGGACGGGAAGTGCATGATCCACAATCGATCCCCGGTCTGCGTGCGAGGACCCTCGATCTGCGTGCGAGGTTGTGCGTTCTGCGGTTGCATCTGACATGAGAGCTCCATTCGTCGAAAGATGACGTGGATCCCTAGAACTCGAACCGTGGAGCCCTTATTCCGACATGACGTCGTTAAGTCAGAAAAGTTGAGTCGCCTCGTATCATGTACCGGAGGAGGCGGGTCGGGGTCGCACGATGCGCCCGATGAGCACCCCGACAAAGTTGGGCTCTAGGCTCGTGTTGAGCGTGCCGATGAACACACGCAACATCCGGAATATCTCGGCAGTCTGAGCGATTGATCAACAGATAACCGCTCGAACACATCGGGTTCGGCAAATTCTCAAACTCTCATGGCATTGTCACACCAATCGGTGATGATGTTGGAGCGTAGGCGTCGTAGTCTTGGAGGCACTGTGAAAAAACTATCCAGAAGTGCAGGGTTCTACGTTGTCCTCGCGCTCGTTGCGCTCTTGGGCGCGTCGCAACTGATGTCAGGCCGAGAGGCCAAGGCGTCGTACACGCAGACCGAGTTCAAGTCTCAGCTCGATGCGGGGCAGATCAAGTCCGCGAAGTTCATCCGGAACACCGGTGAGGTGACGGGCGATCTGGCGAAGCCAATCCCATCCGGGAAATACAAAGGCGCCAAGAAGTACACTGCGAAATACGTCGAGGCCTCCGAGGAGGCCCTCGTGAACAAGGCCGAGGCGAAGGGTGTCAAGGTCGAAGCGTCGTCACCGAAAGAGTCGATCTGGCTCGGCCTGCTCTTCAACTTCCTCCCGATCCTCGTGTTGTTCGGCCTGTTCCTCTGGCTGATGAACTCGATGCAGGGCGGCGGAAACCGCATCATGCAGTTCGGGAAGTCAAAGGCCAAGATGCAGTCCAAGGACGCACCGAAGGTGACCTTCGCCGACGTTGCAGGAGCCGACGAGGCAATTGAAGAACTCCGTGAAATCAAAGAGTTCCTCGAGAGCCCGGCGAAGTTCCAGGCCATCGGCGCGAAGATCCCGAAGGGCGTGTTGCTCTTCGGTCCTCCAGGAACGGGCAAGACCCTTTTGGCCAAGGCCGTTGCCGGCGAGGCGGGAGTCCCCTTCTTCTTCATCTCCGGTTCTGACTTCGTGGAAATGTTTGTCGGTGTCGGTGCCAGCCGTGTTCGAGATCTCTTCGAACAGGCAAAGGCCAGCGCGCCAGCCATCATTTTCGTCGACGAAATCGATGCCGTCGGTCGCCATCGCGGTGCCGGACTCGGTGGTGGACACGACGAGCGCGAACAGACGCTCAACCAGATGCTTGTGGAGATGGACGGGTTCGACACGAAGACCGGCGTCATCCTGATTGCCGCCACGAACCGCCCCGACATCTTGGACCCCGCACTGCTGCGCCCCGGTCGATTCGATCGCCAGATCATGGTCGACCTTCCGGACCTCGAGGGCCGCAAGGCGATCTTCAAGGTGCACGCAAAGGGTAAGCCACTCGGCCCCGACGTAAACCTCGACACCGTCGCTCGCGGCACCCCCGGTATGAGCGGTGCCGATATTGCGAACCTCCTGAACGAAAGCGCGCTTATCGCCGCACGTCGAAACAAGTCGATCATTGGTCAGTCCGAAATGGAAGCCGCTGCCGACCGAGTGATGATGGGACCGGAGAAGAAGTCCCGTGTCATGCCCGTCGACGAACTTCGCATCACCGCGTATCACGAGGCCGGTCACGCTCTCGTCGGGCATGTCCTCAAGGGATGTGATCCCGTCCACAAGGTCACGATCATTCCTCGCGGCCGTGCCCTGGGCGTCACTATCTCGCTTCCGACTGAGGACCGGTACTCACGGAGCCGTTCGGGCCTGCGCGATGTCCTCGCCATGCTCCTCGGCGGTCGTACCGCCGAAGAGTTGGTGTTCGGAGCAGGCAATGTCACCACGGGTGCATCCAACGACATCGAACGAGCGACCGATATCGCCCGGTCCATGGTGACGAAGTACGGCATGAGTGAAAACCTCGGCCTCGTGACCCTCGGACAAAAGGAAGGCGAAGTATTCCTCGGCCGTGACATGGGTGCTGCCCGTGATTACTCCGACGAGATCGCCGGAAAGATCGATGGTGAGATTCGCCGTCTCGTCGACACGGCCCATGCGACCGCCGCCGACATTCTGACCACCTACCGCGACGTCCTCGACAAGTTCGCCAAGGCGCTTCTGGCCAAGGAAACTCTCGACAAGGCCGACATCGATGAGATCTTCAAGGACCTCCCGAAGTGGACCAAGTCGCCCGAGGAAGCATTCAAGCCCGAGCTTGCGCCGATCGACCCTCCGACCGTTCCGGAATTGACTCCGGAACCCGTCGCAGTGCGAAACGCGTCCAGTCTGAGCCGTGTCCGGAACCGGGTGGGCAATGCCGTGCGCGGCGCCCGTGACGGGCTGCGTGGCGAGGAACCAGGCCGAAGCGGCCCGGCCAAGCCGCGGCCCCAGTTGCAATAGGGATCGCCGCTTCTCGTTGGGGATCACCCCCCACAAAGCGAATTCTGCAGAAACGCCGCCCCGACCGGGCGGCGTTTCGCATGTTGCTTCCTGTCGTGCACCTGTGGACATCTGGCCTCGGGATGACGGGCACCACGCCCGTTTCGTCAGTGTCCGAAGGAAGAATTCACGGATTTTTCCGTGGTTTCGGGGTTCACACATGACACCGTACCGGTACAGTGGCGAACGTCCGCTCTGGACAACGACCGCGCGGTGACCGTTCGGCCCCGTTTCGTGAACACAGGGAAGCAAAGAGAGGTGAGTTGACGTGCGAGGCAAGTGGTCCAAAGGCATCGAGCCTCGAAACTTTGCATGGGTGCTCAAGGATCAAATTGCGATCTGCGAACGTCCCGGCGGACATACGGCCAGCCATCGGCGGGTCCGACGTCACGAAGAGATCATTTGGATTCGTGAGCACGGATTCCACAAGGTCATCTCGCTGATGCCGTCGCCCCACAACCTGCACGCCTACGAGGAACTCCACGTTCCGTACCTGCACGTGCCCTGCGGTCCTCACGACGATGTGCGAAGCGTGCTCGTGGCGCTGTATCCCGCACTGCGCAACCACATCGCCCGCAACGAACGTGTCCTGATGCACCAAGACGAAATCTCCGATCGGCTCCAGGGCGTCCTGGGCGGCTATCTCATTTTCAACGGCACCTTGAACAGCGGACCTCAGGCCGTCACCGTGATCGAGAAGGTCATGGGTCGCCAGCTCGGCCCGATCGGTCGCGAGATCATCAACGTCGCCGCCGAGGGTCTCATCCCGCAGACCGAAGCTTCGGCGTAGTTCTTCGCTCGTCTCGAAACCTGACATCGGCGATGGGCTTGCGGAGGTTCAACACGATCGTCGAACTTCGCGCCTTCCTCGAGGCACGTCGACGTGAGGGCGCCACAGTCGCTCTCGTCCCGACCATGGGCGCACTGCACGCAGGACATGCCTCCTTGATCCACCGGGCAGTGGCCGACGGCGCCAACGAGATCGTTACGACCATCTTCGTGAACCCGTTGCAGTTCGGTGCGAACGAGGACCTCGCAAAGTACCCGCGTGATCTCGACGGCGACGCGGCTCTCGCCCTCGACGCCGGGGCGACCGTGTTGTTCACGCCGCCTGTCGAAGAGATGTACCCGTTCGGGCCGAGAAACGTACTCACGAACGTATCGGTAGGTGCACTTACGAACGTGCTCGACGGTTTGGCCCGGCCCGGTCACTTCGATGGTGTCGCGACTGTCGTTGCGAAGTTGTTCGCAATTGCGGGAACCTGCCGGGCGTACTTCGGCGAGAAGGATTACCAACAGCTCGCGGTCATTCGTCGCATGGCGGCAGATCTTTCGTTCCCCGTCGACATCGTCGGATGCCCAACGGTGCGCGAAGCCGATGGGCTCGCCATGTCGAGCCGCAATCGATACCTGTCCACCGACGAACGTGCCCGCGCCGGCGTGATCCGTCGTGCTCTCGACGCCGGGGTTGTGGCGGTAGATGCCGGTGCACGGGGTCGCGAGGTGTCGGCAGCCATGCGGGCAGTGTTGGCGAGCGAGCCGGTCGTGCAATCGGTCGACTATGCGGCCTGCGTTGACGCCGAGACCCTGGCCGACGTCGACGAAATCACGACTGCGGTTCGGTTGTTGATCGCTGCTCGGGTCGGATCGGCGCGCCTCATCGACAACTGCAGTGCCGGGACTCGGACCAACTGAGGACGACCAAACACACCGACAACATGGGAGCCCCATGGGCCGAATTGCTCTTGGCCCGCCGAGGAACACGGGTTACATTCGGTCAATGAGTGCGGACCCAGCCGTCATTGCGGCTCTCGAGACGGCGATTGGTGCCACACCGGAAAACGTGGCGTTGCGGGTGCATCTCGCCCAACTCTTGGTCGACGCCGGGCGACCGGACACCGCTTTGGTTCATGCCCGGTACGCCTTGGGTGTGGATCCGGTGAACGAGGAAGCGCTCGGTCTTGCGGCGGTGTCGGCGGGTCTGTGCGGCGAAACGCAGGCCGAAGCCGGCTATTCGCGACTCCTCGCGAGCCTGCGCGGCGATGCCAACCCGTCGCTGCGGCCCCGAAACCCCACGGCGACCTCAGATGGATTCGGTGTGCCGCCGGGCGGCACAGCCGGGGTCCCCATCGAGGGCAACGACGAGTTCAGCGGACGTCAACCGGCGACCGATGGCGTCGAGGCGAGCTCTGTCTACGACGCCGACATCGAGCGCAGTACGGTGACGCTCGCCGACGTCGCAGGAATGCAGGCGGTCAAGTCCCAACTCGAGTTGGCCTTTCTCGGGCCGATGCGCAACGCCGAACTCCGAGCGGCATTCGGAACATCCATGCGTGGCGGCCTTCTCCTCTACGGACCTCCGGGCTGTGGGAAGACCTTCTTGGCGAAGGCGCTCGCCGGTGAGTTGGGCGCATCGTTCTTCTCCATCGGGTTAGCCGACGTCCTCGACATGTGGATCGGATCTTCCGAGAAGAACCTGGCCGATGTCTTCGACACCGCACGTCGGGCGGCTCCGTGCGTTCTGTTCCTCGACGAGGTCGACGCGATGGGCCAAAAGCGCAGCCAACTGCGTCACTCCTCAGCCATGCGCGGCGTCGTGGTCCAGTTGCTCGCGGAGATGGACGGGGCCACCAAATCCAACGACGGGCTCTTCATCCTTGGGGCGACGAACCACCCGTGGGACGTCGACGTGGCACTGCGTCGGCCCGGACGATTCGATCGAACCGTGCTGGTGTTGCCTCCCGACGAACCAGCGCGCCTCGCCATCTTGCAGTCGAATGCGCGAACGTCCATGCGCCTCGGATCTCAACCTCGTCGACATTGCCGGCGCCACCGATGGGTACTCCGGAGCCGACCTCGCCCACCTCTGTGAGACGGCTGCTCAGGCCGCGCTTGCCGCGTCACTTCAGGCAGGAACGGTGCGGCCAATCGGCAGTCATGATCTCAAGGCCGCTCTCAAGAATGTTCGCCCGTCTACCGGTCCCTGGTTCGACACGGCGGAAAACTATGCGAACTTTGCAAATACCTCAGGTGAATACGATGATCTGCTCGCGTACGTTCGTCGTCGAGGCAAGCGACGTTAGATCCTGGCGACGGCGGATCGTGTTTGCATGATGGACTCACCGATAGCCGGACTCATTGCGCGTTCGGAAGCACTTCGGACAACGGGACGATTCGACGCCGCACTCCTTGCCGTCGGTCAGGCTCTGGCGATCAACCCGAATGACTTTGACGCGCTGAGCGAGCGCGCCACGGTGTTGCACTTTGCCGACCGCGAAGCAGAGGCGCTCGAGACGATCGAGAAGTGTTGCGCGATCCGACCAGATAACGAGTGGGCGCATTGTTTGCGATCGGCGGTTCTGCGCACCCTGGGCCGCCATCGTGAAGCAGTGGCGGCGGCAGAACTCGCGGTATCGATCGACCCAACAGACCCGTACTCGCACAGCTGTCTTGCCCAGGCGTTGGTCTCTGCCGGGCGTCCGAAGCAAGCCCGTCAGCCCGCCGAGGAAGCTGTCCGGCTCGGCCCGGACATGGGCTTGACCCACGAGACCCGTGGCTTCGTGCTTATGGCGACCTCCGAGTACGAGCAGGCCGAGGCTTCACTGAGAAAGGCTTTGGAGCTCGAGCCCGAGCGCACAGTTGCCAAATACAACCTGGGTTTGGTTCTGCGCGAACTTCATCGGGCCGACGAAGCCATTCCGCTTGCGCGCGCACTGATCATCAGTGATCCGACGGACGTGACCAATGTGCAAGCGATGATCAAATCGGCGCACGAATACGTACGAAGGGGCCCGATCAACCGATTCATGTTCCGGTGCCTTCGTTGGGCGTTCCTTCGCGTGCCTCTAGTTATTGCGGCGCTGGTGTTCCCGTTTGCCATGGTCGAGCGTGTTGTTCGCCGACGCGAACTTCCTCCCGGAACCTGGGAGGCAATCCAAGCAGCGAAGAAGTCTCCGAGTGTGCGGGCCGCAAACCGTGCGAGTCGCCCGGCGAACTGGCTACAGATCCGAGTGATCGTCGGGTTGCTCATCATTGCGTTCGTCCTCTTGCGTTTGCGGTCGTAAGTGGTTTCGTCGCTCTGGGAGCGACAAAATGACCGACAACGACGACGCGTTCGAGCGCTATGACTGCATGACGATTCGAGACATGGTCCCGACGGCGATGGCAGCACCGAGCACAGCCCCTTGCGCGCTCCAGAGGAGTTCGCCGGCCCGCACCCAAAGTCGGGTTTCGCTTTCGCGCTGTTGAATCCTTCGTCGGTAAAGATGCGCGCCAAGTCCTCGAACTCGAACCCAATCTGGGCATCATTGCGCTCAGCAGTGGCTTCTGCTCCTCGTTTGCTTGGTCTTTTAGTGTCCTGCTTCTTTCATGATCGTGAGCAGCTCGCGCATCGCGGGGTGACAATTGCGGCGCGGCCATGCCAGGTAAAGCGGAACGAGGGGTGCGTCGGTGAGCGCCACGTAGCGTATTGCCGGGTGTCGATGTAGGGCTCGGGTCGAGGCAACGCTTACGCCAAATCCCTGGCCGGAGGCTATGGCGACCAGCCAGTCGTCGACGGTGGCGACTTCAGCGCAAAGTGTCGGCTGGGCATCGGCGGGCCACAACGCGAGGGTGGTAACTCCGACGCGGGTGGGTACCAGGGTTCGATCGGCCAGATCGGCCAGGGTCAGTCTGCGACGCCGACTCAGTGGATCCGCAACGTTGAGCACCGCAACACGCGCTTCTCGGTCGATGATCATGGTGCGGAATCTGGAATGGTCCACCGGCCCGCGTGTAACTGCCACATCGACCCTACCTGTCGAGATACCGGCGTTGCGGTCCTCACTTCGGATCAACTCGAGCGCACAAGGGCGCGGCACGAGGTTCCAGGCGCGCACGATGGCCGAGAGATGGACCCCGGCCGACCACGAATGACCGATTCGCAGCGGGGTCTCCCGACCTCGCACGCTGGCGACGGTTCGCTCGAATATCTGCACTGCTTCGAACGCTCGCTGTTCGAAGAGTCGCCCCGCTTCCGTAAGTTCAAAATGATGTGTGGACCTGTCGATCAGCCTCGTGGCCAGTTCACGCTCAAGCTGCGCGAGCGTTCTTGACAGTGCCGGTTGGGTGATGCTCAGACGATGCGCTGCGCGGGTCAGGTTTCGTTCCTCTGCGATCGTGAGGAACGAGCGCAGATGACGAATTTCAACGGTCATGCTTATGAAGCATAACTATGTCCCATTCGGCATTTCCGTTTCAGTGACGGAGGCGTCAGTGTGGTTCGGGTGCAAGCAACTGTTCGTGACGAGGGCCGCAGCCCTCATCGAAGATGGATGGTGATCGGCTCGGTCGTGTCCGTTCAGATCGGTGCCAGCTACGCACACAGGCTGATGGACGACATCGGTGCCACCGCCACGGTCATGTTGCGTCAGGGAATCGCAGCTCTCGTTCTGGGAGCCATTTTTCGCCCGTCGCTTCGAGGCCGCACCCGCCGCGAATTGCTCACGGTGGGTTTGTTCGGCCTGATCCTCGCAGCAATGAACGTCACGTTCTACTCGGCGGTCCTACGACTACCACTCGGCGTCGCGGTAGCGATCGAACTGCTCGGACCGCTCGGACTCGCGGCCGCCCTGGCACGTCGAGCCACTGACCTTGTGTGGGTGGCTGTCGCGTTCGCAGGCGTCGCCGTGCTGAGTTTGGGCGACCGGTCACTCGACACCGTTGGGGTGGTGGCGGCCCTCACTGCGGCCGGTTGCTGGGCGCTCTACATTCTCGTTTCCCGACGCACCGGCCAACATGGCGGCCTCGACACCCTCGCCCTGGCCATGGTCGTCGCAACTATTGCGGTGGCGCCATTCGGCCTTCACGCCGGGCGTGACCTTTTGCACGTGCAGACGCTGCTCCTGGGCCTCATGGTCGCAATGCTCGGGGCGTTGATCCCCTTCTCCTTGGAGTTCCTCGCGCTTCGAGCCGTTCCCACCCGAGTTTTCGGCGTGCTGATGAGCTTGAGCCCGGTGGCGGCAACGCTAAGTGGCTTTGTGGTACTCGGTGAGCAGCTGACCTTGCCCCAGATGGGCGCCATGGCTTTGGTGGCCATCGCCAGCCTTGCGACGGCCCGCGCTTCCACGTAGTTCCCGTAACAAGTCGTTACTTCAAGTAGTCGAGCGTCATTGCGGTGTAGAGCGCGATACCGGTGCTCATCGTGGCCTCGTCGAAGTGCACCAGGTTGGAGTGATTCGGCGCCGCCTTGAACGGGTCCGACCCGCGTGGGGTGGCACCCAGAAACGCCATCGCTCCCGGCACGTTCTGGAGCACGTAGCTCCAATCCTCGCTGCCCATGACGGGGGCCTTCATCGTGTGCATTCGTTCAGTACCGAAAAGGTCGGTGCCGACACGGATGACGTCGCCGGCAACGCTGTCGTTGTTCACGGTGACGGGGTAGCCCAGTTCGATTTCCACTTCGGCGGTCGCATCGTGCGCACTGGCAATTCCATCGGCGACTCGTTGCAGGCTCGAGTGAATGTTCGTGCGAGTCCGCTCCGACACGGCCCGAATGGTTCCGAGAATGTCGGCCGTCGGCGGAATCACGTTCGTTGTGGTCCCGGACTGAATCTTCGCCACTGTGACGACTCCTGGATCGAACACATCGATTCGACGCGTGATCATCGTCTGCAGCGCCAACACGATTTCGCACGCGATCGGGATCGGATCGAGCGCGTGATGGGGAGCCGAGGCGTGGCCGCCGCGGCCGTGCACCCGAATCTTGAACATGTCCGACGACGCCATGAACGGCCCCGGCTTCAACGCAACAACGCCCGACGGGGCGACCGTGCTGACGTGAATCGCGAATGCCTTGCTGATCGGTCCGGCCACGGACAACAGCCCGTCTTCGATCATGTAGCGCGCACCGTGATAACCCTCTTCACCGGGTTGGAACATGAGCACCACGCGGCCGCGAATTTCCTTGCGGCGAGCGTGCAGCATCTTGGCTGCGCCCACGAGCATCGACACGTGAAGGTCGTGACCACATGCGTGCATCATGTTCTCTGTCGTCGACTTGAACGGGAGGTCCGCGTCCTCGTGCAAAGGCAGGGCATCCATGTCCGCACGCAAGAGCATCGTGGGGCCGTGGTCGTCGCCGTTCAACACCGCCATGATCCCGGAGCAGTTCGTGTTTGTTGTGACTTCGAGATCGAGCCCCTCGATGGCGTCGAGAAGACGCTCTCGTGTGCGGTCGTTGTGTAAACCGAGCTCGGGATGTTGATGGAGCTCACGACGAAGCTTTACTGCTTCGTCGAGGAGGTCTTCGGACTCCGACAACAGGGTTGAGGTCATGACCTGAACGTACTCGTTCACTGTCTCCGATGCGAAGCGTCGATCGGCCCGTTAACCTCGCCCCATGCTTTTGGTCGTAGACGTTGGCAACACCCAAACAGTGATCGGTCTCTACCCGACCGACGAGTTCGGTGAATCGAAGGGGTCAGACCTTGCGGACCACTGGCGGATCGCCACGAACGCCGAACGCACACCAGACGAACTGGCCATGTTGTTTCGACAGTTCCTCGCCGTGCGTGGCGACGCGTTCGATGGCGATTCGGTGCGCGGAATGGCCGTGTGCTCCGGTGTTCCGCGCGCGACGGCTCATCTCCGCCGCATGTGCGAGCGCTATCTCGGGTACCAGCCCGTGGTTCTGGAGCCGGGCATTAAGACCGGCATCCCGATCCTCTACGACAATCCTCGCGAGGTCGGTGCGGACCGGATCGCCAACGCCGTCGGCGCGATGGATCGCTACGGACCGCACTGCATCGTGGTCGACTTCGGCACGGCGACCACGTTCGATGTCATGTCGGCAAAGGGCGAGTACCTCGGCGGGGCCATCATTCCGGGGATCGAGATCAGCCTCGAGGCCCTATTCTCCCGGGCGGCCGCTCTGCGACGCGTCGAGCTCGTCGAACCGCGAAGTGTGATCGGAAAGTCCACCGTTGAATCGCTCCAGTCCGGGGCCCTCTACGGATACGCGTCAATGATCGACGGCATGTGCGAACGGATCTTTGTCGAAAATGGCGAATCGAAGGTGATCTCGACCGGTGGCCTCGGTGCGCTCATCGCTCCTCTCACGAAGCGAATCACGCTTCATGACTCCTGGGTGACGCTCCACGGACTTCGGCTGGTGTACGAAAAGAATCGCTGACCCGGGCGCATCGACGGCGTGGGAGACTCTCCGACCGTTATGTCTGCTGATTCGCCCCTGCCCCACGAGATCCCCTACCGCTTCGATCCGACCCACAAGGCCGCTGCGCTCGCTGCGACCTACGTCGGTCTCGACGCTGGTGCCGAAACCGGCGATCAGGTCACTGTCGCCGGTCGGCTCATGCTGCGTCGTGGGCAGGGCAAGCTGGCCTTTGGCCAACTGCAAGACGACACCGGGCGGATCCAGCTGTTCGCCCCGGCCGACGTCACCCCGAACTTCGAGGCCTTCACTTCGCTGACGCTGGGCGACTGGATCGGCGCAACCGGCGAGGTCATGACGACGAAGAAGGGCGAGCTGAGCATCAAGGTCACGTCGTGGGTCGTCCTTGCCAAGGCGAAGCGCGCGTTCCCTGACAAGTACCACGGTCTGGCCGACGTCGACACCCGGTATCGGCAACGCTATGTGGACTTAGTGGTTACGCCGGAATCGAACGACACCCTGCGCAAGCGTTCGAAGATGATCACGGAGATGCGTCGGTTCATGGACGACCTCGGCTTCATGGAAGTCGAAACACCGGTGCTGCACCCCATCCCCGGCGGAGCGCTCGCCAAACCGTTCACCACCCATCACAATGCGCTCGACATGACGCAGTATCTGCGTATTGCCGTGGAGCTGTATCTCAAGCGCCTAGTGGTGGGCGGCTTCGAACGTGTCTACGAAATCGGGCGCGTGTTTCGTAACGAGGGACTCTCACCCAGACACAACCCTGAGTTCACGATGGTGGAGATGTACGCCGCGTATTGGGACTTCACCGATCAGATGAAGCTCACGGAGAACCTCGTCGCTCACCTCTGCATGGCGTTGAACGGCACGACGAAGATCACCTACAACGACCGCGAACTCGACCTCACCCCACCGTGGCCGCGCCGCACCATGCTCGAACTCATCAAGGAGAATACCGGCGTTGAGGTAACGCTCGAAACGCCAATCGAAGAACTACGCGCGCTTGCCAAGAAGCACAACGTCGAGGTGAAGCCGGGCTACGGTCCGGGCAAGCTCATCTTGGAGATCTATGAAGGCACCGGTGAACATTTGATATGGTCACCTACCTTTGTGATCGACTATCCCAAAGAAGTATCGCCGCTGGCGCGCGATCATCGGTCGATCCCCGGAATGACAGAACGTTTCGAGGCGATCTGCGCCGGACGCGAGCTCTGCAACGGATACTCCGAACTCATCGACCCCGACGAGCAACGTGCCCGCTTCGAAGATCAGGTCCGCCAAGGTGACTACGACGATGAGGCCATGGCCATGGATCTCGATTACATCCGAGCGCTCGAGTACGGCCTTCCCCCCACCGGAGGACTCGGCATCGGCGTCGACCGTCTTCTGATGCTTCTCACCGACACCCACACCATCCGCGACGTCATCCTGTTCCCGACGTTACGACCGGAAACCTAATGCTAGGAGGAGCGCTGCCCGCCGTGTAAGCCCTGATCAGGGGTTCACACCGTGAACGCCCGTCTCGAACAACGTCGCGGGTAGGATTTCGGACATGTCACTGCGGGTCTTCCCCTCCGCAGCGAGTCGAACGACGACGGCCATCGTTTCGGTGGTTTCTTTCACCGTTCTTTCGCTGAGTCATGCCGAGCATCCGGCGTACGCGGGGACGGTGCGCGCCCAGGCGACCTCGGCGCCGCCCGTCCCGACGGTTTCGGTGGTGCCCGTCCCGGCCGGTGACGCCGCGACGAATGTCCTGGTGACTCCCGTCGCCCCAGACCCCACCGTGGCACCAGTGCCCGAGTCGGTGGCCTCCGAAACCCCGGCGGCGACGTCGCCCGCGGCCACGACTATTCCCAAGAACCGGGTGCTCGTGCTCAAGGGTCGCGGGTTCGGACACGGCCGCGGCCTAGGCCAATGGGGGGCGTTTGGCTATGCCAGGGACCTCGGGTGGAACTACCGAAAGATCCTCGACCACTACTACGGGGGGACGATGGCGGGACAGGTGTCGCCCAAGTCCGCCATCGGCGTACGGCTGTCGTCGCTCGACAACAAAGTGCTCACGGTGTACCAACCCAAAGGTCGACTCTTCACCGCGCCCGAAGGCCAAGATGGCTTCACCATGCCTCCCGGCTTGGCGGGCGCCCAGCCGGCCACTGTTCTCGACCTGAACGCCCCAGCGCCAGCGGTAGGCGCGCCTATCCCCGTTGTGGGTCAAACCGTGCCAACGCCGACACCGTCGGCGACCCCAAACCCTGCGGTGGTCGCCACACCGCCGGTCCTCACCGCCGCACCCGCCGCCATCAAGATCGAGTTGGTCAAGGGCGGTTTTCGGGTCAGCGATGGACCAACCTGCGCTGGTCCATGGTCGCTCCGCCCCGGTCTCTTGAACACGCAGGCGGTGACCTTGACGGCCGGCCCGTCGGACCCGAGCGCATCGGCCGACGACCCGGAAACGATGCTACAGATTTGTTCCGGGAAACAGCGGCGGGTCTATCGCGGCGACCTGCTCGCCGTCGATGCGAAACCCGGCCAGCGAAGCGTGAACATCGTCGGGCTCGACGCCTATCTTCGGGGCGTGGTGCCACGCGAAATCGCCGCGTCGTGGAGCGACAAAGCTCACGAGGCAGTGAAGTCGCAGGCCGTTGCCGCCCGCTCCTACGCGGCGGCGGAAAAGCGAAGTGGCTTCTCCAACACCTGCGACACCATCTCGTGTCAGGTCTACAGCGGGCGTGGCGTCTACGAAGGAACGAAGTTCGTCTCCTACGAAGATCCCCGAACCGACCGAGCGATCGCGGAAACGGCCAACGAAGTGCGGGTGAACCCAAAGACCGGAGCACCGATTCGTACCGAATTCTCGGCGAGCACAGGGGGCCATACGGCGCCCGGTGACTTTCCGCCCGTCGAGGACAAAGGCGATGCGACGCCGGCGAATCCGAACTCCTCATGGACGGTCCGGCTTGCCGCAACCCGCTTCGAGACGAAAAACCTAGGTGCACTTATCGGTGCGAAGGTCATCAAGCGTGACGGTTTCGGTGTCGACGGTGGACGCGTGCTGACCTTGCAACTCAACTACACCGCTGGCTCGCGGACCGTGACGGGGCGGGACATGATGGGTGCATACGGTTTGCGGTCATCGTGGTTCGACGCCCAGGTGGTGGCAGAGGGTTCGGAAACGCCGATCGAGAGCATCGATCCCAACTCGGCCCTCACGGGCGACGCCGGTGCCGTTATAAGTGCCGCCGTCACCGTTCCGCCTGCCGAGGTTGGCTCGCCCGTACCGGAGTCGACGCCGACGAAAAAGTCGACCCCTCGACCGAAGGCCAATCCAGCGACAACCATTGCTGTTGTCGTCGCCGCCGGAGGAACACCGATCAATACGGTGGCCGGTGGGTCAGCGGGCGGCGCGCCGACAACGGCGACGAAGACGACCAAACGAAAGAAGTGAAGCCGGGACTACCGCTACAGCGTGTCCGCTTCGGTCGGGACCGCTACAACGGGAGGCGGTCGAGGAGCACGTGACCGAGCGGGGCCAACTGAGCGACGACGTCGGCATCACCACAGCCCTGGAGCGCCGCCTGGGCCTCATCGGCGAAACGACGCCCGACCGCAATGGCTTCCTCAAGACCACACGACGCGCGGACCAGTTTTCGTACGTGATCGATGCCACTTCGATCGACGCCGGCCGTGAGGAGCGCAAGAAGCTCCTCGCCGTGTTGAGGATCCTTGAGCGAGCGCAGGACGGGAAGCGTGAACACGCCTTCGACGACATCGTTCCCCGCCGGTTTTCCGAGCTGCTCGTCGGTGGCAATGATGTCGAGAATATCGTCGGCGACCTGGAACACCATGCCGACGCGCTGACCGAACGTCGTGACCGAATCAATGGTCTGACGGGGCAGCCCGGCGGTGATCGCACCGGTCCGACACGCTGCCGCCATCAACGACGCCGTCTTCCCGTCGATCGAAGCGAAATACGACTCCTCGGGCCGGTCGGTCTTGTACAGGTATTGGAGCTCACGAACCTGGCCCTTGCACAACTCGCCGATGGTGAAGCCGAGGAGCTGCGACACCTCGACGCCCAACGAGGCGGCGATCTGTGCTGACACGGCGAGACAGAAGTCACCGGCCACGATGGCCACAAAGTTGCCGTATCGAGCGTTCGCAGTCGCAACACCGCGCCTCGTTGTGGCCTCGTCCATGACGTCGTCGTGATAGAGCGAGCCAAGGTGGACGAGCTCAACCGCAACGGCCCCCTGCACCACATCGTCGGACGCGCCCGTCGCACCGAGGTACGCCGTGGCCAGCGTCAACACCGGTCGAAGTCGCTTGCCGCCTGCAAGAATAAGGCTCCGAGCAACTTCGGTGAGCATCGGATCTTCGGTCGCGACCGAACCCTTCAGTGCGAGTTCGACGCGGGTTAAGTCGACGCCCAGAGCTGGGAGGTCGAGGGGGAGGCCGCTTGCGGTTGTCACGAGACTCAAGGCTACGGCACCCGTCAAGAAATGCCACCTTTTACGAACGGGTGAAATCCTCCAGGCGGAAAGATCTTTTGCCGATGGATGACAAAAGACTCGAAAGAGACACGCACATCTCGGTGAAGTTGGGATTTTGTGGCGAGGTTTGTGTGTTGCACAGTACGTAGTTGCACCATGCAGTAGGCCGACACCACCGACCAATCGTCCCGGGTACAGCTCGGGTCACCGGTAGACTGGTACCCGTCCTTCCGCTTCCCCACTTTGGAGGCAGTCCCTTGTTTGAACGATTCACTGACCGAGCTCGCCGAGTTGTGGTGCTAGCGCAAGAAGAGGCACGCCTCCTCAACCATAACTACATCGGTACAGAGCACATCCTGCTCGGTCTCATCCACGAGGGCGAGGGAGTTGCCGCAAAAGCGTTGGAGTCACTCTCGATCTCGTTGGAGGGTGTCCGGGCCCAGGTTGAAGAGATCATTGGCCAGGGCGGCAGTTCGCCGTCGGGTCATATTCCCTTCACACCACGAGCGAAAAAAGTGCTGGAGCTCTCCTTGCGAGAAGCCCTGCAACTCGGCCACAACTACATCGGCACCGAGCACATCCTGCTCGGCCTGATTCGTGAAGGGGAGGGCGTCGCAGCCCAGGTCCTCACGAAGTTGGGCGCCGATCTCAGCCGCGTTCGCCAGCAGGTCATCCAACTCCTGTCGGGGTATCAGAGCGGCGGCGCACAGCCAGCCGGAGAAAAAGGTCAGCCCGCTGCTGCCGGCGTCGGTCAGAGTTCAGCGAACCAGGAAACCCCTCAGGGTTCGTTGGTCCTTGATCAGTTCGGCCGCAACCTGACCACCGCCGCGCGAGAGAAGAAGCTCGACCCGGTGATCGGTCGCGAAAAAGAGATCGAACGGATCATGCAGGTCCTGTCTCGTCGCACCAAGAACAACCCCGTTCTCATTGGCGAGCCCGGCGTCGGCAAAACGGCGATCGTTGAGGGTCTGTCGCAGCGCATCGTCGCCAACGACGTTCCCGACACCCTCAAGGACAAGCAGCTCTACACGCTTGATCTCGGCGCACTGGTTGCGGGTTCACGGTACCGAGGTGACTTCGAAGAGCGTCTCAAGAAGGTCTTGAAAGAGATCAAGACCCGCGGCGACATCATCTTGTTCATCGACGAAATTCACACACTCGTGGGTGCAGGCGCGGCCGAAGGCGCTATCGACGCCGCCAGCATCCTCAAGCCGATGCTGGCCCGCGGGGAACTGCAAACCATCGGTGCGACCACCATCGACGAGTACCGCAAGCACCTGGAAAAGGACGCTGCTCTGGAACGTCGCTTCCAGCCCGTCAAGGTCGAGCCACCAACGGTCGCCCACACGATTGAGATCCTCAAGGGCCTTCGCGAGCGATACGAAACTCACCACCGCGTCACGATCACCGATCAGGCGCTCATCGCTGCGGCCAATATGGCCGATCGCTACATCGCGGATCGTCAGCTGCCCGACAAGGCAATCGACCTGATCGACGAAGCCGGATCACGTCTGCGCATCAAGCGGATGCAAACCCCACCGGACTACAAGGACCTCGAAAACGAGATCTCCAAGGTGCGCAAGGACAAGGAAGAGGCGATCGAGAACCAAAAGTTCGAGACCGCTGCCTCATTGCGAGATCGTGAGAAGGAACTCCTCGAGCAAAAGGTCGAGAAGGAAAAGGAATGGCGTGACGCGGGCGTCGACCTGTTCGACGAAGTGAACGAGGAAGCCATCGCCGATGTCTTGGCGATGTGGACCGGTATTCCGGTCTCCAAGCTCACCGAAGCCGAGACGACCCGACTCCTGCGCATGGAAGATGAGCTCCACAAGCGAGTCATCGGCCAAGAAGACGCGGTCAAAGCCGTCAGTCAGGCCATCCGCCGGACCCGGGCTGGCCTCAAGGATCCAAAGCGTCCCTCGGGCAGCTTCATCTTCCTCGGACCAACCGGCGTCGGGAAGACCGAACTCGCCAAGACGCTTGCCGAGTTCTTGTTCGGCGACGAAAACTCACTCATCGCCCTCGACATGTCGGAATACCAGGAGAAGCACACCGTGTCGCGCCTGGTCGGTTCGCCCCCCGGCTACGTCGGGTACGACGAGGGTGGCCAGCTCACCGAGGCAGTGCGTCGCAAGCCGTTCTCGGTGGTCCTCTTCGACGAGGTCGAAAAGGCCCACCCCGACGTGTTCAACACGCTGCTGCAGATTCTCGAAGACGGCCGTCTGACCGACTCCCAGGGCCGCGCCGTTGACTTCAAGAACACGGTCATCATCATGACCTCCAACCTCGGCACCGCCGATCTCCGCAAGGCCAACCTGGGCTTCCAGAAGACGTCGGAGGCCGTTAGCTACGAGAAGATGAAGGCCAAGGTCAACGACGCCCTTAAGGCGCACTTCCGCCCGGAGTTCCTGAACCGCATCGACGAAACCATCGTGTTCCACGAGCTGTCTCGTGAAGAGATCGTGCAGATGATCGACAAGATGCTCAAGCGTCTGATGGAACAGCTGAAGAACCAGGGCATCGGTTTGGAGCTCACGGTCGAAGCCAAGATTCTTTTGGCGGAAAAGGGATACGACCCCACTCTTGGTGCACGACCGCTGCGTCGGGCCATTCAGCGCATGCTCGAGGATCCGCTCTCGGAGAAGTTGCTCCTGGGCGAATACACCGCGGGCATGACGGTCATCGCCGACGCTGCCAATGGTGAAATCCTGTTCCAAGGTGTCGCCACGGCGTCTGAGCCGGTCGAAGAGGTTGTGGGCGGTCCCGCCCCGGCCACGGAGGCCTAAACCTCGCCCTGTTCTGGGCACGATTCACGCTGAGTTTGCGAAGGGGCCTTCGGGCCCCTTCGTCGCGTCGTGCGGCTCCGCGCGCTCATGGGTCCACTACGGTTTAGGCGTGCGCGCCCCCCTCACGTCATTGCGGAACTGGCGGGCCTGGTCCCTCGGCGCATTGCTGGTGCTGACACCCGTGGCCGTCGCGGGTTGTAAGACCGACGTCGACATCACGGTGCGCGCCCGACCCGAGGGTTCCGGGACGATTCGCGTCACTGCGGTCCTGGATAACCAGGCCGCCCAATGGTTGGGATCGCCAGAGAAGGCTCTGGCCACCACGGATCTGGCGAAGCGCGGCTGGGCGATACGTTCCGTACAACCGACCGACGATGGCGGTGTCACGTTCGGCGCCGAACATGGGTTTTCGTCGATCGAGGAAGGCAACCGGATCATCGACGATCTCACGGGCGTCGACGGGGCGTTCTCCAAATTGCGGCTGAGCCGGAGCCGTTCCTTGCTCTCCACGAGTGTGAAACTCACCGGAACGGTCGATCTCACCAACCGCTTGGAAGCATTCGGTGATGATGAGCTGGCAACTCTTGTGGGCGGCGGATCGCGTATCGGCGTCGGTGAAAAGGACCTGCCACTCGGCGCCAAGGTCGACGATGTTCTTACGATGAAACTGACGTCCGAACTCGCCGGCGTTTCCAAGGTGATTGCGTTGCCGCTCGGCTCATCGACCGTGGTGTCGGCAGCGGGGAAGAAGTGGACGTGGGAGGCGGCCGCCGGCCTCGGTGGCGCGCTCGCCGGTCTGCTCGCGCTCGTGGCCATTCGCAGGGCCAAGGACTGAACCGAATGAGCGGTGGGAAACACTCGCCGCAAAATCGTCGCCTGTCGGACGGGCACTCGACCCGTCCGACGAGACAACATGTGTAACCGTGGGGGTGTTGCTACGGACCGGTGTAGCGGAGGATGTACAGCCCGAAGTCCCGGTCGCTGGCTGCGACGTATTCGACGCCATTGTGGAGGAACGTCTGAACGCCCCAGAAGTTGCTGCCACCTTCGTCGATGAAGCGACCCACCTCGGTGATCTGATCGTTGTCGACCTTCGTCACTCGGAAACCCGCGGAGTAATAGGAGAAGTATGCGAGCTTTGGATTGACCAGTGAGGTCGCGACTTCGTGCACCGACAGGTCACCGAAGCCCGATGCAAATGCCGGATTATGCGCCTCGGGCACCGCGTAGGTGTCAACCTGGACCAACTTGCCACCGTTCAAGGGCTGCTTGAACAAACGTACATAGCCCCATCCGTCGAACGTCGAGGAGAAGCTCAGCGTGTCACCGGTAGTTCCGATCGCGATACCCGAAAGCACGGTCCCGTCACTGGCCAGCGAAAGGCAGTCCGGTTCGATGGTGCGTCCGAAGATAGCGAGGCCCTGACTACGTGGGCTCACACCGAAGGTCGGGATCGCGCCTTCAACACTCATGCCGAGTGCGCCATCGCATGCATCGGATCCCGTCCGGTTGAAGATGAGCACACCTTCGTAGCCTCCCGCGGCGATGACCGATGCGACCTTTTCGGTGAAGGGACACACTCCTCGCTCGACCACGGCGATCTGCGAACCGGCGCCACCTGCGGGGACGGCCGTATCAGCGGCGCACGCACGCCCGACATACACAGCCTGGCCGGTAAGCGTCTGACCCGAAGCGAGTTGCGTTGTGCCGCTTCCCGACGATGCCTGGATCGCAACGTTGTCGGTGACGTTCCGAGCGGTGAGTGCGTACGGAGAGAAGTCCTCGTCGGAGCCGATCAGGTAGTTGTTGTCGAGGGTGAATTCGGACTGATGGGCGTTGCCCTCAGGGGCCACGGTGAGGCCGCTTTCGAGGGGTTCCGTATCGGGGTTCGGAAAGTCACTGTCGCCCAGGTAGACGGGTGCCAGGGGGTTCGTCATGTCGAGCAGGACATAGCCGCCGTCCCAGTAAGAAACCGACATGATCTGCTTACCGTTGATTTCCTTGACGATGACGTCGTGGTGGAAAATCTCGATGAGGTTGGCTGGCGTCGTCTGTACGATCTGCGGGAACAGCTGATCAAGGTCATACTCGGCCACGACCTTCGCCTTCCTGGGATCGGTGATATCGACAATGTCGACATCTGGCCCCTCTTCGTTGTCGACAATCACGGCGTAGGCCTTGTCGCCGGCATCCCACGCAAAAACGCTGTGGATTTCGTTGGAGTCTTTCTTCCCCTGTCCATTCACGGTGAAGTCGCCAACACCTTCGGCGAGCATCGAGGGATTTGCAGGATTGGAGATGTTGTAGAGGTTCATGCCGCCGAAGCCGACCTTGTCCTTACACTTCTCATTATTCGTCACCAGAATGTCACCAGTGAATTTCGGGGTAGAGATCGAAAGTGCCTGGACTCCCTCGCCGGGATAGCTGCCTTCCTTCGACTGGATGAACGACACCTCCTTCGGGGCGGCAGGGTTGCGGATGTCGACAACATGCACGCCGTTGTACTTGCAGGTGACCACACCCCAGGAAGCCAGGTAGGCATAGCCCTTATGAACCCCGACGTCGGCGATCTTTTCCGGGACGGCGTTCTTGAGCTTCAACTTGCTCACTAACGACACGTTGCTGCTGGTCGCAGGCAGGTGCCCGTCGGACTCGCCGTGTTGATGGGCGTCGCGGTCGCCGTCATCGGTATAGGCGCCGTCGGACTGGTACTCGGGGTGGCTGAATGCGGTCGGCGCGACGGCAAGCACAAGTGCCGCTGTGATGCCGAAGGCTAGGGCACTACGGGGTACGCGCATTGGGACTCCTTACGTTGGGTAACCGGAACCATAGCGTTTTGGCGGGGCCTTCACGCCCGCCGGTCACGACACGAGCGTGAGGCCACCGTCGATGACAAGAATCTGGCCTGTCGTGTACTTGTTGCGAATGAGCGCGAGGACACCTTCCGCGCAGTCGTCGGGTGTCGCGGATCGCTTCAGGGGGGCCATTGCCGCAACGCCGGCATGTTGCGCGGCCCAGTCCTGCGTCCAGGGCGTCTCCACCAGGCCGGGGGCAACTGCGTTGAATCGAATCGGTCCATAGGATTTGGCAAGGAGACGTGTCATCTGATTCAACGTTGCCTTCGTCATCGAATAGGCCATGGACGAACCCACGGGCCGCACCCCCGCGACCGAGGTGATGGAGATGACCTGTCCGTCGTCGGAATCTCGAAGG
>JANOWU010000122.1:0-27605 GCA_031418035.1 Acidimicrobiia bacterium | reverse complement strand
GTAAGCCCCGATGCCATGGCCTTGGCACAGCGCGTCATGGGCGGTTCGTGTGATCTGCTCTTCAACGGCGTCGACGTCGAGCGATTCCGCGATGCCGAACCCTGGCCCCACGACGGACCGCCGGCCGTATTCTTCGTCGGACGTCACGAGGAACGCAAAGGGCTTCAAGTACTCCTCGAGGCCCACAAGCTGTTGACGCTCGACACAGAACTTTGGATTGCGAGCACCGGTCCGCTCACCGAGGAGTTGAAGTCGCAATACCGCGACCCGCGCATCAAGTGGTTGGGTCGAATCAGCAATGGTGAGAAGGCACGGCGATGGGCGGCGGCGTCGGTCTACTGTGCGCCGTCGTTGGGGGGTGAGTCGTTCGGTGTCGTTCTGCTGGAGTCGATGGCCGCCGGCACCCCCGTTGTCGCCAGCTCGATCGATGGGTACCGCAACGTGGCGACCGACGGCATCGACGCGCTCCTGGTCCGTCCCAACGACCCGATGCTGCTCGCGAAAGCGCTGCACCGAGTGCTCACCGAGCCTTCGATCAGCGAACAGTTGGTGCTGAGTGGCTCCCAGACCGCGACCAGGTATTCCCTCGACGCCCTGGCCCGGGCGTACATCGAACGTTACGAGCGCCTCGTTCGGTAGAGGATCCTGGGTTTCGTGAAACAAGCCGGGCTGATCGCGGCCGCTGCGCTCCTGACGTGCGAGAATCAGATCCATGGCAATTCTTCTCGTACCTCTCGCGATCGTCGTTCTCATCGCCCTCTACGTTCTGGCGCAGTACAACGGTCTGGTAAAGCTGCGGAACCGCATCGAAAACGGATGGGCGCAGATCGATGTCCAACTCAAGCGTCGTTACGACCTGATCCCGAACCTGATCGAAACGGTAAAGGGCTACGCCGCACACGAAAAGTCGACCCTCGACGCCGTCATCCAAGCCCGGAACACCGCCATGAATGCTGGTGGCGGTGTGGCTGGACAGGCGGCTGCGGAAAACGGGCTGTCGGGTACGTTGAAATCGTTGTTCGCGTTGAGCGAGGCGTACCCGGACCTGAAGGCCAATCAGAACTTCTTGAATCTCCAGGAAGAGTTGACGGGCACCGAAGACAAGATCGCCTACGCCCGTCAGTATTACAACGACGAAGTGCGGACCTACAACACCAAGACGCAAACGTTCCCGTCGTCATTGATCGCGGGTCAGTTCGACTTCAAGCAGCGCGAGTACTTCCAGATCGACGAGGCCTCCAAGGGCCCCGTCAACGTGAAGTTCTAAGCGTTTTTTTTACGACTGTCCCTCGTGAGTCTCTCGACGTATTTCTATAAGCGCGCATTCCATGTATGACCAGGTAGCCGCCAACCGTCGCCGAAGCGTGGTGCTGACCCTTGCGTTCATCATCATCGTCGGTCTGGTCGGCTGGGCGTTTGCACAGGTTGTCGGATTTGGCCCCTGGGGCGTCGTGTTCGCGATCGTGTTTTCGTTGGGGAGTTCGGTCCTGGCGTACTGGACCAGCGACAAGGTCGCCCTTGCGATGAGCCACGCCCGTCCGGCTGATCAAACCCAGTACGCCCGCTATCACAACCTGGTCGAAGGTCTTTGTATCGCGTCGGGACTTCCCAAACCACGGCTCTACGTGATCGAGGACGACGCACCCAACGCCTTCGCCACGGGCCGCGATCCGAAGAACGCCGCAATCGCGGTGACCACAGGTCTTCTTGCGAAAATGGATCGTGTCGAACTCGAGGCCGTTCTCGCCCATGAGCTTGGTCATGTGAAGAACTACGACATTCTCGTTTCGACGTTGGCCGTCACGATGGTGGGAGTGGTCACGCTTCTCGCCGATTTCGGCATGCGGTTCCTCTACTGGGGCGGGCCACGGCATCGAAACGACCGCAATAGTGATTCGAGCGGAGCGATGGCGGTGTTCGCCGCGCTGGGTTTTGTGTTGCTCCTCGTGAGTCCCCTCATTGCGAAACTCATGCAACTCGCGATCAGTCGTAATCGCGAGGAGTTGGCCGACGTCACCGGTGTGACGATGACCCGATATCCACCAGGACTCATTCGAGCATTGGAAAAACTGCGAGACGACAAGACGGTGGTTCACTCGTCTTCCCGGGCGACTGCCCATCTTTGGATCGAGTCGCCGATCGGGCGTGAGGCCGGCGAGATGCTTCATCGCGGTGAGGGATCGCGGACCGCATGGCTGAATCGACTGTTCAGCACCCATCCGCCCATCGAGGATCGTATTGCTGCGCTGCGCGAGCTGTAGGCCGTTCTCGCCTGCAAAGATTTCCCTATGACCAAGATCCTGATCACGGGCGGTGGGACCGGCGGCCATGTGCAGCCCGCAATGGCGGTAATCGCAGAGCTTCGTAAACGCGACCCCGACGTCGATCTGCTCTACATCGGCAGTGCCGACAGCGTTGAATCCCGCCTTGCGGCCCAAGCAGGCGTTGCGTTCCGTGCCGTGACGGTCGGGAAACTTCGCCGCTCCTCGAAGGGCATCCGCGGCCTGCTCACCACGCAGAACGTCCTTGACGCGTTGCGCGTGCCTGTCGGTGTCATCCAGGCCTATCGTGCCGTGCGATCCTATGGACCCGATGTGGTTCTTGGTACCGGTGGGTATGTAAGCGTACCTACGGTTGTGGCTGCCGGACTACAGAAGTTGCCCGTGTTGACGCATGAGCAGACGGTGACCATCGGACTCGCGAACCGGATCGCCGGGCGATACGCAACCCGGATAGCTGTCAGTTTCGAGGAATCGATCAGTGAGCTTCCGAAACGCCTTCGAGCCCGCGCGTTCGTTACGGGAAACCCGATCCGTGCCGAAGTGTTCGACGGTGTGTGGACACGAGCATCGGAACGCTTCGGCTTTGCTGCCGAGTCGGACGGTTTGCCGTGCGTGTATGTCACCGGGGGCGCGCAGGGCAGCCGCAAGATCAACTACGCGATTCGAGATGCGCTGCCGGAGTTGCTGATGCGCTGTCGGGTACTGCACCAGTGCGGTTCGGCCGACATCGACGAGATGCACGACGTCGGCGGTGCACTGCCCGACGTGCTCCGGGGCCGCTACGTGGTTCGACAATTTGTGGAGCGTGACGAGATCGGCGATGCGTACGCGCTTGCCGACGTCGTCGTAGGTCGTGCGGGGGCGGGCACGATCTGCGAGCTTGCGGCGCTCGGGAAGCCGTCTGTGCTGGTGCCGCTCGAACCGTCGTCCAAGAACGAGCAACTTCGGAACGCGCAGCGCCTCGCCGACGCCGGCGGAGCGGTGATTGTTCGCCAAGCCGCCCTCACCTCGGACAATCTGCTCGAGGCTCTGATGCCCCTCGTGCGAGATCCCGAGGGGCGCGCCGAATTTGGGAGAAAGGTAGCCAAGCTGGCTCGCCCGAATGCGACGAATGAGGTTGTGGACGCGCTGTTGGCGCTAGCAGGTTGACCCCGGCGCCGGCGGTGATCCGGGCTCGGTTGCGTAGGTCAGGGAATACCGGCAACGTTGCCCTGCTGCCGTCCTAAGATTGCGTTCATGAGCAAGCCCGCCTCTTCGGCCCCGTCAACATCATCATCCTCCGCCCCGAAATCTGTCGGAACCGCGCGGGTCAAGCGTGGCCTCGCCGAAATGCTCAAGGGTGGCGTGATCATGGACGTGATGAACGTCGAGCAGGCCAAGATCGCCGAAGACGCAGGTGCCTGTGCAGTCATGGCTCTGGAGCGCATTCCGTCGCGCATTCGCCGCGACGGTGGGGTGGCGCGATCGAGCGATCCCCAGATGATCGAGGAAATCCAGGCCGTCTGCACCATTCCGGTCATGGCCAAGGTGCGTATCGGCCACTTCGTGGAAGCGCAGATCCTTGAGGCACTCGGCGTCGACTTCATCGACGAGTCCGAGGTGCTTACCCCGGCCGACGAGGTCCACCACATCGATAAGTGGGAATTCACGGTTCCGTTCGTGTGTGGCGCAACCAACCTCGGTGAGGCCCTGCGTCGGATATCCGAAGGTGCATGCATGATTCGATCCAAGGGCGAGGCGGGAACCGGGAACATCGTGGAAGCGGTCCGGCACATGCGCCAGATCACGAGCGACATCCGGAAGATCACGTTGGCCGACGGCCCTGAGCTGTATCAGTGGGCCAAGGAGCTGCGTGCCCCGTATGAACTCGTCGCCGAGATCGCCGAAACCGGAAAGCTGCCCGTTCCGCTGTTCTCCGCGGGCGGCATCGCTACGCCTGCTGATGCTGCGCTGTGTATGCAACTCGGTGCCGAAGCGGTCTTCGTTGGTTCCGGCATCTTCGAGTCCGAGGACCCGACCCACGTCGGCAAGGCCATCGTGGAAGCGACGACGAACTTCCGCGACGCCAGCATCTTGGCGAAGGTTTCGCGTGGCCTCGGGAACCTCATGCCGGGCTTGGAGATGGGCAAGCTCGACGTGAAGTACGCCGAACGCGGCTGGTAGAAATTGCCTTCGCCCAGCGGATGGCTGCGGCCCCACGATTCCGACCTCCCTCCACTCGTTGACCACCCCGGCGCCGGTCTACGGATCGGTGTCCTGGCATTACAGGGCGCGTTCGCAGAGCATCGCGTTGCCTTCGAGCGTTTGGGCGCGGAAGTTTGTGAGGTTCGTCGGCCGGAACATCTCGAGGGCCTCGCTGCTATCGCATTCCCGGGCGGCGAATCGACGACCATGTCGAAGCTCTTGGCCACGAGCGGCTTGTTCGATGAGCTCGGGGAGAAGATTGCGTCGGGATTCCCGGTGTTCGGGACCTGTGCCGGGTTGATCCTGCTGGCCTCGGAGATCCTCGATGGACGTCCGGATCAGCGTGGGTTTTCGGCGCTCGACGCATCGGTGCGGCGAAACGGTTATGGACGACAGGTCGACAGCTTCGAGGCGGACATCACAATGGCGTGCCTTGCGGATTCAAACGAACCCGTGCAGGCGGTCTTCATTCGTGCACCAAAAATTGAGCGGGTCGGGAGCGTCGTCGGTGTGCTCGGCGCGGTCGACGACGTGCCCGTGGTCGTGCGGCAGGACAATGTGCTCGCCGCGGCGTTTCACCCCGAGATGACCGCCGAGCTGCGCATCCATCGCTACTTCGTGGAACAGATCGTCCGCCCGTCTCTCGTAGGCTAGAAAAAAGCGATCGAATAACAGCTATTCGACCGAGTGAGAAGCAGCACACGACGTTTTCGTCGCAGAAGGGAAGCAGTCAATGTCCGGCCATTCGAAGTGGGCAACGATCAAGCACAAGAAGGGCGCAGCCGACAAAGCGCGCGGCAAGCTGTGGGCGAAGCTGGTTCGCAACATCGAGGTCGCGGCACGCGAAGGTGGCGGCGACAAAGATGCAAACGCCACGCTTCGGGCGATGATCGCCAAGGCGAAGGCCGGTCAGGTTCCGGCCGACAAGATCGAGAACGCCATCAAGCGCGGCACCGGCGAACTCAAGGCCGACAAGGTGATGGAGGAGATCATGTACGAGGGCTACGCCGCTGCAGGAGTTGCCGTCCTCGTCCAGGTCGCCACCGACAACCGGAACCGTTCCGGCGGCGACGTACGATCCACGTTCTCGAAGAACGGCGGGAACATCGCGGAGCCGGGGGCCGTGGCGTGGCAGTTCGCTCGTAAGGGCGTCATCATCGTCACGAAGAAGCAAGGCGCAAAAACCGTCACCGAAGACGATTTGATGATGAGCGCACTCGACGCAGGGGCCGAAGACATTCTCGACGGCGGTGATGCGTTCGAGTTGCGATGCGGCGCGAGCAGCATCGGCGCCGTTTGCTCGGCGCTCGGTGACGCGGGCATCGCGTTCGAGTCCGCCGATCGGCCGATGGTACCCAACGCCACGATCGATCTCAGCGAAGCCGACGCCCGCAAGGTCCTCAAGCTCATCGATGCGTTGGAAGACCTCGACGACGTCGAAGAGGTTTTCGCGAACTTCGACGTGTCCGATGAAGTGATGGCGGCGATCGCGGGATGACCATTGCCGTTGGCGACGTCGCACCGGAGTTCACGCTGCCGGGAGTTGGTCCCGACGGAACGCGCGACTATTCGCTGGCGGACTATCGGGGCCGTGCGGTGGTACTTGTCTTCTACCCTGCGGACAAGTCTCCGGTGTGCACAACGCAACTCAACAACTACACCCAGCACATCGAGGAGTTCGAAGGGCTCCGCGCCCAGGTGCTCGCCCTTTCACCCCAAAGCCTGACCAGCCACGAAGCGTTTGCAGACAGGGAAGGGGGCTTTGCGTTCCCCCTCCTGGCCGACGTCTACAAACACGTCGGCAACGCCTACGGGATACTCGGCCCGTTGGGCTTCTATCGGCGATCGATTGTTGTCGTCGACGACGTCGGCACGGTTCGCTACGTTCATCGCTCCGTCACTGGCATGACGTTCAAGCCCACGAGCGAGATCCTCCGGGTTCTGGCCGAAACATGATTCGGCTCGGACCGCCCCACCCTGCACGAGTTGCGCTTCTCTGCGCAGCATCGATCGTGCTCGTGCTCGTGCCGGTGGTCGCTCCGGCGATCGCTGCTCCGAAACCCGTTCGTTCCTCAGCGCGCAACGTCGCCAAGACCGAGCCGGCTCCTCGCTACGTTCCCCTCAGGCTCGATCTCGTAACCCAGGTCAAGAGGACGGCACTCGGCGATGACCGGTTCCACGAATTCCTGGCCGCCTCCACTCGCAAGGGTCACCGAACGATTCAGTCGTTTGTGGTCGAACGTCGAGATCTCCGCACCTCGCGAGGTCGCATTGTTGCGGTGGTTTCGTTTTCGATGCCGGCAACCGAGGAGGACTTTCCGCTCTACCTTCCGTGCGCGACCCCACGCGCGGGTGCGTTGATCACGGGTATCGCATGGGTGATGTCCGAAGACGGTCGCACGATTGACCAGACCAGTCCCGTGTGGGGGACCGTCACCTGTCTGTAAGCCACGGTTTCACGGTATTCGGAGCGCTGGTCGCTCGGGGAGCGACTGGCACTCCAAGAACGCCGACGCCGGTTTGCAAGGCGGGGCCAGCGCATCGACCAGCTCTATGCGGACATGGACTAGATTCTGCGAACGCATGTTCGTTCTCGGAATCGACCCCGGATTGTCACGGCTCGGGTATGGCGCGGTGCGCCGTACCCGAAAGGGCTCGGTCCCGGTCGAGCACGGGGTGCTGTCGACACCGCCGTCCGACGATCTGCCGGCTCGGCTCGCGTCGATGAACCAACAGCTGCGTGCGTTGATCGCTCGTCTTGGGCCCGATGCAGTGGTGGTCGAGAGGGTGTTCTTCCAAACCAACGTCCGCACGGCGATGGGTGTCGCCCAGGCGAGTGGACTTGCGCTCGCCGCGGCATACGACGCCCGTTGCCAAATCGCGCAGTACACCTCGAATGAGGTGAAGCAGGCCATCACCGGGTACGGTGCGGCCGACAAAGGGCAGATGCAACGCATGGTGCAGCGAATTCTTGGGCTCGAGGAGTTGCCGACACCGGCCGACGCTGCCGATGCACTTGGGCTCGCACTCCATCACCTGGCGGTCGCGCCGTTTCAGGTGAGCAGCAGCGAAGCGCAGCGTTCGGCGCTCGAGCGGGCCATGAACGAGAACGCTCCCCGGACCGGGTCACCCCTCGGGAACGCTCGCATTGCCACACGAGTTGGTGGCACGGCGATTACCCAGTCGGCCTCGGTGAATCCGGCGCTGAAGAAGGTTGTGTCGTGATCGGGTCGTTGCGTGGGCGAATCATTGATCGCTCGCCAAAGGGAGAGCTGCTCATCGAAGTCGGGGGCGTCGGGTACCGAGTCACCGTCGCGCCTTCGACGTTCGCAAAGGTCGGCGGCCTCGACGCCGAGGTCTTCGTGTTCACGTATACCCACGTTCGAGAAGACGCCATCATCTTGTTCGGATTTGCGAGCCGCGAGGAACGCATCTGCTTCGAAGTGCTGATAAGCGCGCATGGGGTTGGTCCTGCTCTCGCGTTGGCGATTCTCTCGAGTCACTCACCGGAGACGCTTCGCGCCGCGGTAGCAACCGACGATGTCGACGCGCTCACCACGGTGCCCGGTGTTGGAAAGAAAACGGCGGCGCGATTGATCATCGAGTTGAAGTCGAAGCTCGCAGGGGCTGATTTTGGTGACTACGACGCAGCTCTCGCGGCGGCGAGTGGAACAACTCCGGCCATCGCTGCGGCGACAGGGAGCACCGACGCTCGCAACGACGTTCGAGCTGCTCTGGTCGAGCTCGGCTACGGCACCGAGGAGATTCGCAACACACTGCGCAAGCTCGCGTCGGACGGCGATAGCGGCGCATTGCTTCGTCAGGCGCTCTCGATACTGGCGGGCGGATAAACGTGTCCGAATTCGTGGATCCGGAGTTCGGCACGATCGACGACGAAGTCACCGTCCGTCCTCGATCTCTGGCTGAGTTCGTCGGCCAGGGTCAGCTGAAGGAACATCTGTCGATTGTGTTGGAAGCGGCTCGGAAACGACAGCAACCGGCCGATCATCTGTTGTTCGCCGGCCCGCCGGGGCTCGGAAAGACAAGCCTTGCGGCGATCGTGGCACACGAAATGGGTGTTGGACTACGGATCACGAGCGGCCCAGCTTTGGAACGAGCCGGTGACTTGGCAAGCATGCTTACGAATCTCGCCGAGGGCGATGTGTTGTTCATCGACGAGATCCATCGCCTTCCTCGAGTAGTGGAGGAGATCCTGTACCCGGCGATGGAAGACTTCCAGCTCGATATCGTTCTGGGGAAGGGGCCGAGTGCGCGGAGCCTCCGGCTCGACCTCCCGAAGTTCACCCTCATCGGCGCGACCACTCGTGCCGGCCTCATTACCGGCCCGTTGCGTGATCGGTTTGGACACGTGGCCCGCCTCGATTACTACACGATCGACGAGCTGCGAACGATCGTGCTTCGAGCAGCCCAGATCTTCGGCGTCGCAATCGTCGAGGAGGGTGCTCATGAAATTGCCCGAAGGAGCAGAGGCACGCCTCGCATCGCGAATCGTCTGCTTCGCCGAATCCGTGATTATGCGGAAGTACGAGCCGAAGGCGTGATCGATTTCGAGGCCGCCCGCGATGGTCTGGCCGTGTTCGACGTCGACCAACTCGGTCTCGATCGTGTCGACCGAGCGATACTTTCTTCCATCTGTAGCCGATTCGGTGGTGGCCCGGTCGGCCTGTCGACGCTGGCTATCAGCATTGGCGAAGACCAAGACACGCTGGAGTCCATGTACGAACCGTTTCTCATCCAGATGGGACTCATCAAGCGGACGCAGAAGGGTCGAGTGGCCATGCCCGCCGCCTGGCAGCATCTGAATCTCGACATGCCCGACGCGGCATATCGTTTGTTCACCGATCAAGACCCGGATGGTCCCGGGAATGGTGATCGAACGCTCTTTTGATTTGCAAACGACAATTACGATGAACACATATGAGTCCCCTCGTTTTCCGAGTGGCCTGTCCATGGACGAATTCGACTATGACCTGCCCGACGAACTGATCGGACAGCATCCGGTCGAGCCCCGCGACGCAGCTCGTTTGCTGGTAAGCCTCGACGGCGAAACAGCGCCATCGCATCATCACGTCCGCGATTTTGCGTCGTTCATCCGTCGTGGTGATGTGATCGTCCTGAACGAAACGCGGGTCATACCGGCTCGGATCCTGTTGACGAAACCGAGTGGCGGCGCAGTCGAAGTCCTCCTCGTCGACAACGTCGACAACGTCGACAACGTCGACAACGTCGACAACGTCGAGGGTGGCGACGAGCGGGTCTGGAAGGCCCTCGTGAAGCCGAGTCGAAAGATCGCCGTGGGAACACGACTGTCGGCCGGCGACTCGACCGTTGTGGAGATCGGCGATCGAATCGACGGAGGACAACGACTGGTACGTCTGCTCGATGCACGCACAGGCAACGTCCTCGACGAAGAAGCGGAGCTTCGAGCGCTGGACGAAATCGGTCGGGCACCCCTACCTCCCTACATCACGACCCCCCTTGCTGACCCGTCGCGATACCAAACGACGTTTGCTCGGTTACCCGGGTCGGTCGCGGCGCCCACTGCGGGTCTGCACCTCACGCCCGAACTCCTCGATGCATGCCTGGCGCGCGGCGCAACGATCGAACGGGTGGAACTTTGTGTCGGACTCGACACGTTTCGGCCGGTCACCGTGGACAGGCCGGAGGAGCATGAGATCCACAGCGAACGTTTCCGGGTCTCGGAGTCCACCTTGCAGGCATGCACAGCAGCTCACGCCAATGGGGGACGAGTCATTGCCGTCGGCACGACGTCGGTCCGGGCTCTCGAAAGTGCCGTCGCGGCGAACGCCACCGCTGGTCGGACGAAACTCTTCATCTACGGCTCTTATGAGTTTCGTGTCGTCGATGTCTTGTTGACGAACTTTCACCTTCCTCGCTCGTCGCTGCTTCTTTTGATCCATGCCTTCGCAGGGGAGCGATGGCGCTCGCTCTACGAACTCGCCAAGGAGAACCGATATCGCTTCCTCTCCTTCGGCGACGCCATGTTGATCGGCCGACAGGGCAATACTCGAAGCGCACCGGCCGCAAACCTGCACCTTTCAGGCGAAAAGCCCCCGTTCTCCGAGGATCGAGAGTCTTCACCCGATAAAGTGCGTTCGACGTGAAGTTTCTCCTTTGGCAATTTCTTGTTTACGCACTCGTCTCAATGGCCGTAGGAGTTGCTCTCGCAACGGTCTGGGCACGTTCGACGAGATCCGCGCTCGAGCGGGCTTTCGATCGCGCACGCAGGACTGCCGAGGCCGCGTCGGCGACTGCGACCCGACTTCGCCAGGAGCGACTAGCTGATCTTGCGCTCGTACAGGAATCCCAGGAGCTGGCTTCGAGCCTGGCCCAACTTCGTAGCGCCCTGCGCCTGCTCGAAGCAGAGATCCAATCAAACGACATGGCTCGAGCGGAGGCTGACCGAGCCCGCCAAGAGGCCGAAACGCAACTCGCTCGCGAACGCGGCTCCGCAGCGCGTCTGGAGGGCATCGAGGGCGAAGTGGTGTCCCTCACCACGCAGCTCGAACACGAGCGTCTGCAGATTCGTGAATTGCGCGCTCAGGGAGCGGGGCAGGTGAGCGCGCTGAGAAACGAACGAGACACGCTTCGCGAAGCGCTGTCGCGTTTGCAGAAATCGCATGATCAGTTGGTCGTGTCCGAGCAATCCCGTGAGACGGTCGCCCTTCTACGGGCCGAGGAGGCCGAGAACCTCCTGCGTATTCGACAAGCCGAGGATGAACGGCGCAAGCACGAAGAGGCACCGTCACCGGTGGCCGTCCGGCCCCTGGCCGCGTCGGCAGCATCGTCCACCCAGACCGATGCCCCGCAACCGATTTTGGATTTGCGGTCCGAACCCAACGTGGTCATTGACCTGACGGCTCTCGGAGCGGGCTCCGATCACGCGGCCTCCAACGACGAACTGGTGTCAGGGTGACCAAGGAGTTGCCGTTGAGCCCGACGTTGTCCCCGGGCGATCTGCACCTCGACATGTGGGGCCGACGGCTGTTTGCGCCGTTCGGGACTTCGGCGATCGAGGAGGCTAAGCGCCGCCGCCGTCTCTTTCTCTCCCTCGCGGCAGTCGCAGTTGTCTCCCTTGCCTCGGTCACGGTCGCCGCGTCGCGCATCGGCGTTCCCAAGATCGAGAACCATCTTCGACAGGACGTGTTTGCGTCGGTCAAGAACGACGTCGAGCAACTCCGTGTCCGTGTCAACGGCACGCACGTGGTTGTGTCGGGCGGCGTCGCTTCGGTTGCTGTGCGAGACCGCGTTACGTCGAGGGTTCGGAATCGGTGGGGAGTTCGTTCGGTGGACGTTTCGGACCTCCGAACGAACGTCGTTCCCTAGTCGTTCGGACAGCCGAACGACGCGTCGTGTATCGCAATTTCGGTCCTGGCACGGACCGTGGCTTCTTGATTGCCATCAATTTCGACCATTCAGCGGCTACCGTCCTTTTGGCACCAATGCCGACCGCTGACGAGGAGTGGAGCGCCCGTGGTTTTTCTGATTGCCGAAATTTTGGCCTTTTTGCTTGTGGCGATGGCCATCGGGGTGGTCGCGGGCTGGATGCTGTTCGGTGGTCGCTCGACGAAGCTTGCACAGTCCGAGGCGGTCCAACAAGAACTCGAAGAAGACGTACAAGCGATGCGCGAGGTTCTCGAGCAGCGCGAAGCCGACGTCACACGTCTGCGCTCGAAGTTGCGCCTTGCCGCCACTGAACTCGAAAAGCGGGCGAATCAGGTATCGGGAGCCCGGCGGTCCCACGCCGAGATTTCCGCACAGCTCAGTGACGTAGCTCTGCGGTTCGAAGTTGTCGAAGCGGAGAACGCGCGGCTTCAGGCGTTGGCCGACGACGCAGTCAACAACCCGACGCTTTGGGCGGCCGAGGCAGCATCGCGCAGCGTTGATGCGGCGCTCGCCGAACAGGCGACGAAACATCAGTCGGATATCGAGGCGCTAGTTCGTTCGCATGAGGAGCGCCTTTCGGGGAACGAACGCGAAAACGTTGGGCGCATCGGCGAACTCGCCCAGATCATCGAGGAAAAAGAGCAGGAGATTGCCGAGATTCGTGCCCGGATCTCCGAACTCGAAGACGACAATTCCGAGGTGGCGTCGAGAATGCAGGGACTCCTCGACCGCGCGGAGATCGCCGAAACCGAGTCGGCTCGGGTGTACACCGAGTCACAAAAGCTCGAACGCGACCTCCGTCAGCAGCTGCAACAGCTTGAGCTCGAAGTGTCGTCGGCCCGCCTGCGCGCCGATTCTGCGCGGAATGAACTGAGTGCTATCGGCGAGGAGCTGGTGGAGTTCCGTCAGCGCAACACGGCACTGTTGCAGGACGCCCACACCAGGTTGGGTGGGCTCTCGGGTCGGATCGAGACGGCCCACTCGATTCTGTCCGGCCAGTCGAAAACGTCGAACGTGCGTGCTGCTGTACCGTCTGCGCCGAGCGCATCGGGAGCAGGGGACGATGATGAGTTGCTCGAACTGCCCGGGATGACCCTCGAGATCGCGAACCATCTCCGAGAACTCGAGGTCCGGGGACTTGCCGACGTCGCCGCCTGGTCGCCGTCGGACGTGAAGCAGTTCGAGAGCTGGTTGCCGGATCAGCCCGAGATCATCAGCACGAACGACTGGGTCGGGTACGCACGAAGCGCAATTGAAGCTCGTCGAAGTGTTGATTCGACCAGGGGCGAGTAAACGGACGTGCGGCAATGAACGAACGACCCGGCGCAAGCTGGACCGATGACGACGATGAGGCTCCGGTTGTCGTGGTGCGCAAGCACGCGGCGCCTGTCGCCGACGAGCCAATTCCGACCGCGTCGGTCGATGCCACCGCATCTCTGGCCGCCCCATCCCAGGCCTCACCGGAACAGGCCTCACCAGAACAGGCCCCACCAGAACCGGCCTCACCGGAACAGGTCGGCTCGGAACCCGTTCGGCCAGTCGACGTCGGTGTGTCCGCTGAAGCTCCGAGGACGCCACCGGACGGGTCGACGCCTCAGACCGTCATAGATGTCGTTGCCGCAGCACCCGTTCGAAGGGCCGAACCCGAGCGGGTGACACCGGTTCGTGTTGCCCCTGAAACCGTGTCCGAGTCACCGTCCGTGCCACTGTCCGAGCAAATGCCCGAGTCAGCGTATGTGTCGACGTCCGTGCCGCAAGAGTTGGTTCCGGATTCGACGCCGCCGCAACAGCGATCCCCTCAACAGCGGACATCCGAAGCGTCGAGTGTGTCGAGCGTGTCGAGCGTGTCGAGCGTGTCGAGCACTGCCCCCTCCACTGGAGAAGAAGCGAAAACGTCGTCAGACACCCCAGAGGCGCCCGAGTCGGCACCTCAACGACAACTTGAGCCGATGACACCCAAGATTCCTGTGGCTAGCCCCGATGCACTGCAGGGCGGTTATGGGCTCCTCGGCGCAGATCCAACGGGGGAGTTCCGGCGGCGCCGAAACTTCGCCTTTCGACTGCTGGGCTCGAGCATGGTCGTGCTGTTGGTTCTCGCGATAGCTCTTCAACGAGGGACGATCGAAGATGCGTTGCAGCAACGTGTCGGCGCGGTGCTCTCGTTGCAGGGTGTCGAGAACGGCGTCAACGTCGAAGTGAACGGCCGAGACGTATCGCTGTCCGGGACCGTTCCCGACGAATCCATGCGCCAGAAGGTCATCTCGTTGGCCCGAGGTCGTCAGGGTGTCCGGACGGTTCATGCGTCCGGGCTCGTGATTGGGGCTTCGGGTACCGCAACGAGTTCTACGCCGGCGGCGTCGGCGTCCGACACCGGGTCCGGTTCATCCGTCGACTCGTCCGTAGCTCCTACCGAAGCGGTGACCACGGTTGCAAAACTGCGTCCTACCGTCGTCGAAGCCGTGGTTGCCGGTTCGGTCCTGACGGTGAAAGCGACCGTGTCGAGTGCCAACGTCAAGGATTTGTTGCTGAAACGGGCCTCCGACAATCTCACGGCCGATGAATTGATCAGCGACGTCGTCATCGACGCAAATGACGGCGTGAGCAGCGAAGATGCTCACCGTCGGGTCGGCGAACTCCTCGAGTACATCGTGAAGTCCGGCTTCACCGAGGTAAAACTTCGCTACGACGACGGGGTTCTCATTCTCGACGCGCTCGTCACCACGGCGCCGGAAGTCGAGCAGCTGCGGGCGCAGGCTCTTCGCCTCGTCGGCGATCAAGCCAAACTGCGCGCCAACATTTCCGTGGCGGCTGCACTGCCGACGACCACGCTCGCTGCAGCAACGACGACGACCCTTCCGGCCACCACCACGACGCTCTCGCCTGAAGCCCTTGTCGAGCAACAGCGATTGGACAGCATCGTAAGTGGGCGGACCATTCCGTTCGAGAAGGAGTCCGACAAGTTCAACGACGAGGGTCGCACTCTCATCGACGAGATCGCCGCTTCGATTTCGGCCATGCCCGACAAGACGTTGCGTATTCGTGTTGGCGGCCACACCGACTCGAAGGGAAGCGATGGTGGAAACCAGCGACTTTCTCAACGTCGGGCGAATGCGGTGAAGAACCGCCTCGTCCTCAAAGGCGTTGCGGCGTCGAGGATAGAGGCAGTGGGGTACGGCGAGACGACACCGATCGGGGACAACGGCACCGAGGAGGGTCGAGCGCAAAACCGACGAATCGAATTCACGGTCCTGGGACCGGCCGTAGCGCCGGCGTAGTCAGTGAAGCTCACCTTCGAGATCGAGGCGACATCCGGAACCGCTCGGGCCGCAGTGGTGACGCTTCCACGAGGTTCCTTTCAGACACCGGTCTTCATGCCAGTGGGAACTCGTGCTGCCGTACGTGCACTTACGGTTTCGGAATTGGAGTCGATCGGGCCGGAAATCATTCTCGCCAACACGTACCACCTCATGCTTCGCCCGACGGCTGAGCTGATTGCCGAAATGGGGGGATTGCACCGCTTCGAAGGCTGGTCGGGGTGTCTCCTCACTGACTCGGGTGGATTCCAAGTGTTCTCGTTGGGTCCCAAAGTCGACGAAGACGGCGTGATGTTCAAGAGTGTGTACGACGGAACCGTGTTGCGCTTCACGCCCGAGCGCGCCGTCGAGGTACAAGAGATGCTCGGGGCAGATATTGCCATGTTGCTCGACGTATGCACATCGTTGCCGTCGACGCCGCGCATCCTTCGAGAGGCTTTGGATCGCACGATCCGTTGGGCAGAGCGTCAGAAGGACGTACACACCCGACCTGATCAGACGCAGTTCGGAATCGTGCAAGGAGGGACCGATCTTGACATGCGTGTCGAGTCGGCACAACGCATCGCCGCCATTGGTTTCGATGGATACGCAATTGGTGGATTGTCCGTGGGGGAATCTCGGCCGGAGATGATGGCATCAGTCGAGGCCGCAAACTCTGCGTTGCCCATCGATCGGCCGAGGTACCTGATGGGGGTCGGCGACCCCATCAGCCTGATCGAAGCTGTGGCGCGCGGCGTCGACATGTTCGATTGTGTTCTTCCTACTCGTCTCGCCCGTCATGGGACGGCGTTGACTTCGGGGGGACGTCTTGCGGTGAAAAACGCGCGGTTCGCTCGCAGCGACGAACCACTCGATGCCCAATGTTCCTGTATGACGTGTCAGCGGCATTCTCGTGCGTACATTCGCCATCTCGTTTCGGTGGGTGAGCAGACGGCAGCAACCTTGGTGACGATTCACAACCTCACGTTCCTGCAGTCGTTGATGAAGCGGGCAAGAGCATCGATACTCGACGGGTCCTTTGAGCAACTGCGAGCCGAGGTCAACGACGTGTGGCTGGAGGGTCCGGGGCAGGGGCCCGGACGAGTTCGTCGGGATCCACACGCCGGCGAGGTGTCCAACGGGGCATCCCCTCGGGCGCAAAAGGTGCAGCGGCAGGCTCCGCCACCCCCCATGGCCGAGCCACCGGGCCCAGACCGCTAGAATCCCCAAGCCCTATGAACAGTCTCATTCTGCTTCTTCCACTTTTCGGGGTTTACTTCGGAATTCTGCGGCCCCGTCAAAAGGCGATGAAGGCGCAACAGGACTCCAATCGCAACGTTGCCGTCCACGACGAGGTCATGACGACCTCAGGGATCTACGCCACGGTTGTGGCGATCGACGACAACACGGCGTCGCTGGAAATTGCTCCGGGCACGGTTATCCGCATGGATCGTCGAGCGATTGCTCGTCGGGTTCCCAAGGCGATCGGCCCGGGGAACGAAGGACTCAACGAAACACCGAATACGGAGGCCAGCGCATGAAGCGCTCGCGGATATCACTCATAACCATTGTGTCGGTCGCGATCCTTGGGGTCCTTGCGACGCTGGTCTACAGCTGGCGCCCGCTCCTCGGCCTCGACCTCCAAGGTGGCGCGTCGGTCGTGCTGCAACCAACGAAGAAGGTTGACGGGGAAAAGCTCGAACGCACGATTGCGATTATCCGCAATCGCGTGGACGGCCTCGGGGTCGCCGAGCCCGAAATCAGTCGCCAGGGCGATGCGATCGTGGTGCAGCTTCCCGGTGTGAAGGACCAGGATCGAGCGCTGAAGATCGTCGGCCAGACCGCCGAGTTGCGTTTCCGGCCGGTGCTGTCCGAAATCGGTTCCGAAGAGGATTACGCCAACCAGGCCAAACTCGCGGCCGCCACGCCAACCACACTCGCGGGGGCAACCACCACCACGAAGTCCGGGTTAACCACCACGACCAAGGCTGGCGCGACCACCACGACCGTCGTTGCGTCGACCACGTCAGCGGCGCCCGGTGCGGCTGACATCGTCGCCATGGCGGGGAGTGGCGGCCGCATGCCGATGGTGGCGTCCGGCGACTCCGCTGCGGCCACGACTGCACCAACGACGAAGGGTGCAGCAACCACCACGCCCCTGACGACCAAGCCGATCACCACCGTGGTGAAGGGCACCGTGGCTCCAGGTGCCACGACAGTGCCCGGAGCAACGACGACGATCGTCGGGCCGGTAATCCCGCCGACGGCGCCCCCTGCTCCGACTGTCGATCTCCCGGGCGATCTTTCGAAGACGACGTCGCTCGACGATAACGACGCTACGAAAACGGTGGTCCTGCCCGATAGCGAGCGTTCGCCCACCGCCAGTCGGTACATCCTCGGCCCAGCCGAGTTGAAAGGCGACGTGGTGAAGGACGCCTCCGTCGAAGCCCCGACCGGAACCCAAGGGTGGTCGGTTAACATCGAGTTCAACGCCAAAGGCTCGAAGCAGTGGGACGACATGGCGCGGAAGTACTACTGCCCAAGCGGCGGTTCGAACTGCACACGCGTCGCCGTGGAACTCGACGGAGTCGTCTTATCCGCACCGACCATCAACGCCCAGGAATTCAACGGCCGGGCGCAGATTTCCGGGGCGTTCACCGGGAGCAAAGCGCGTGATCTGGCAACAGCGCTTCGCTACGGTTCACTCCCCGTTCGACTCAAGCCTGCGACCGTGCAGACGGTGTCCGCAACCTTGGGACGCGATTCCCTTCGGGCCGGTCTTCTCTCGGGCGGCCTGGGCATTGCGCTCGTTTGCGCCTACATGTTGTTCTACTACCGCAAACTTGGCCTTGTTGTGATTGCCGGTCTTGCGGTTTCCGGGTCCCTTACCTGGTTCTTGATCTCGTTCCTCGGGGCGAGATCGGGCCTGGCCCTGAGTCTTTCGGGAGCAGTCGGAATCATTGTGTCCGTCGGCATTACCGTTGACTCCTACGTCGTGTACTTCGAGCGGATGCGAGACGAAGTTCGTAGCGGGAAAACGATGGCGGGCAGCGTGGACAGGGCGTTCATCGGCGCCTGGCGCACCATTCTTTCCGCCGACCTCACCTCAATGATAGGTGCACTTACGTTGTATTTCCTCACGGTTGGTTCGGTTCGTGGTTTCGCGTTCTTCCTGGCGATGTCGACCGCCCTCGACATGGTCGTTTCCTACTTCTTTACTCGTCCCCTCGTGAGTTGGCTCGCATCTCGGGGAACCTTCGGTGGAGGGCGACCGAAAGACCGGGCACCCGGTGGCGTGTTGAAACCGTCGGCCGCAACTGTTGGGGGAGCAAAGTGAGCAACGAGTCGGTGGCAACAAAGACGCAGGCCGGGAGTCTCTGGAATCGTCTCTATGAGGGACGGACGAATTACGAGTTCATTCGAAACTGGAAGCGTTGGGCAATGCTCTCCTCGGCGCTCATCATCATCGGTTTGCTTACGCTCGGGTTGCGCGGTTTCAACCTCGGCATCGAGTTCAAGGGCGGGACGGTGTGGGAGCTCAAGCGAAACGAGATGTCGGTCAGGGGTGCGACCAGCGCATTCAATTCGGTGTCCAGCGAGAAGCCGGTTGTCCAGTTGCTCGGCTCCGACAAGATCACCGTGAAGGGCCTCAAGTCGACCGAGGATGAGCGAGCCAAGGTGAGCGCCGCGCTGGCCAAGAAGGCTGGTGTAAAGGTCTCCGATGTGAACGTCACGTTCGTTGGTCCGTCGTGGGGCAAAGATGTGAGCCGCAAAGCTCTGCAAGCGCTGATCATCTTCTTCCTGGTGATCGCCACGTACATTTCGTTGCGCTTCGAGTGGAAGATGGCGGCGGCCGCATTGGTTGCTGTGGTCCACGATATTTTGATCACGGTCGGTTTCTATGCCCTGTCCGGATTCGAGGTCAGTCCGGCGACGGTGATTGCCTTCCTCACGATCCTCGGGTTTTCGCTCTACGACACGATCGTGGTGTTCGACAAGGTGCGGGAGAACGCGCGGATCTTCGGATCGGGGAAGCTGGCGTATACCGACATCGTCAACCTGTCGATGAATCAGGTGTTGATGCGTTCGCTCAACACCTCGTTCGTGGCCATCCTGCCAGTGACATCGATGTTGATTCTGGGTGTGGGGGTGCTGGGTGCGGTGGCGATTCGTGACTTCGCTCTGGCCCTGCTCATCGGTTTGCTCATCGGTGCATACTCTTCGATTTTTGTGGCGTCGCCGCTTCTCGCCCTGTTGAAGGAACGCGAACCTGGATGGACAGCGATCCGTTCGAAGCTCGGCGGTCGCATCGGTCTCACGCCCGAAGATGCGGCCAGGGCACGCACTTCGGTCGGTCTCGATGCCGTGCTGGGGGACTCGGGCAAGGCCGGAGCAGTCGGGTTCCCGAGTGGGGCGCCGCGCGGGCGCAAGCTCGGAAAAAAGCGCTAAGTGCACGTGGGTACTCTCGTCTGTTTCCACGCGCATCCCGACGACGAGTCGATCGCCACGGGAGGCACGATGGCCCGCGCCGCGGCAGCTGGTCATCGTGTCGTGCTCGTGGTAGCCACCGGTGGTGAGCATGGCGAATCCCCCGAGGATCTTGAGCCGGGCGAATCTCTTGCCGACCGGCGTCGTCGGGAAACGCTGGCCTCCGCCCAGCGGCTCGGCGTCGCTCGCGTCGAGTTCCTCGGCTACACAGACTCAGGGATGACAGGGTGGGATCAAAACCTTCACGACGGCGCATTCTGCAACGCCCCGGTCGATGAAGCAGCGCAGAAACTGGCGTCGATCCTGCGCGAGGAAGCCGCCACGACGGTGACACTCTACGATTGGCACGGCGGGTACGGTCACCCTGATCACATTCAGGTACACAGAGTCGGCCATCGCGCTGCCGAGCTGGCCAGTACGCCGTATGTGTACGAATCAACGATGAACCTAGACGCCATCGCCCGCTTCAGGGCGTTGGCGCGCGACAACGGACAGACGGTCGAGTTCGATCCGAACGACACTGACGACGGGAATCCGTTCGGCATGGCAGAGACGGAACTCACCACAGCGGTCGACGTTTCCGAGTTCATTGACGTGAAACGAGCGTCGATGCAATGCCACGCGAGCCAGATCAGCGACAGTTCGTTCTTCTTACAGATGCCCTCCGAAGCGTTTGCCACAGCGTTCGGCACCGAGTGGTACATCCGCGTGGGTGCGCCCGGTGGAGTTACCGAAGATTGGTTGGCCGGCTTGGCGTTGCCGGAGCAAGTCGGCGCGGAATCGTCAGCGACCGCTGGCGCTTAACGTCCGCCGCTCACATCGAGGAGCGCCCCCGTTGTGTACGACGCCCCGTCGGAACACATCCACGCAATGGCACTCGCCACCTCATGGACCTGGCCGGGCCGTTGCACCGGGATGAGCGGGGCCTTCTCCGTGGCTCTGTTCGGCTGTTCGCCGCTTGCGTGAATGTCGGTCTCGATAATTCCGGGTCGTACGCAGTTCACGCGTATGCCTTCGGTCGCAACTTCTTTCGACAAACCGATCGTAAGGGTGTCGATTGCGGCCTTGGATGCGGCATAGTCGACGTACTCCCCGGGGCTTCCGAGGCGCGACGCTGCTGACCCGACGTTGATGATCACTCCGCCGCTGCCTCCATAACGAGTCGACATTCGACGAACTGCCTGTCCGGCACAAAGGAACGTGCCCGTGACGTTTATCGCGAACATGCGATGGAGGCGTTCGGCGGAGATGTCTTCAACACGTTGTGCGACATCGACAACCCCGGCGTTGTTGATAAGTGCACGGATCATTCCCAGTTCTCCATCGACGGTTTCGAAGAGCTTGTTGATCTGATCCGGATCGGCGATGTCGGCACGAACGGCAAGGGACCGCCCTCCCGCCTGGCGACATTGCTTCACGACGGAGTCAGCAGCGTCGGCCTCACTACGGTAACTCACCGCCACATCCCAGCCTTGCTGCGAGAGGAGAAGTGCGGTTGCTGCGCCGATGCCTCGGCTGCCCCCGGTGATGAGCGCGATTGGTCGAGAGGTCACCGAGACAGTCTGACGTGTTTCACGGACCCAGCATCACGATTTCGGCGGTGGCGAATCCTCGGGAAGCGGATTCTTCAGGGAGAAGAGAATGCCGCCAGCAAGCACGAGGACGATCACGCCGAGCGAGAGCGGCGTCGAGACGTGAACCCATCGAGCGATCACCATCTTCAACCCGATGAAGATGAGAACGATGCCAAGTGCCGTGGACAGGTGATGAAAACGTTCCTTGGCGTCGGCGAGGAGGAAGTACATCGCTCGCAATCCGAGGATGGCAAACGCATTCGCCGAAAACACCAAGAACAGTTCCTGGGTGACCCCGAGCGCGGCGGGCACCGAATCGACGGCGAACACGACATCGGAGAGTTCGATCACCACGAGTGCCGCGAAGAGCGGTGTGGCAGCGCGCTTGCCGTTCTCCCTCGTGAAGAACTTTGCGCCGTCGTATTCCGACGTAACGGGAAGAATCCGCCGCAGGAGGTTCATCCCGGGCATACGCGCCTCTCCGGCGTCTTCGTCGTCGTTTCCGAAAATCTTGATTCCCGACCAGATGAGCACCAAACCGAACAGGATCATCACCGGCCAGAACCGAGCGATCAGGGTCGAGCCGACTCCGATGAACACGGCGCGAAGGGCCAACGCACCAAAGATTCCCCAGAACAGAACTCGATGCTGATAGCGAATTGGGGTCGCAAACGCGGAGAACAGCATCGACCAGACGAAGACGTTGTCGAAGCTCAGCGCGCGTTCGAGAATGTATGCAGCAAAGTATTCGCTGGTCGCTTCACCCTTGAATGAAACGAACACGACCAGACCGAACGCCACGCCGATCGCCGTCCAGATAATCGACTCGACAAGGGCGGAACGAAACGACGGCTCCTTGTGCTCGCGGTGGCGATAGAGGTCTACCGCCAGCATGGCCGTGATGGTCAAAAGCAGGCCTATCCATGCCCAACCCGGCACGGTGATGTCGGCGAACTGCGATTTCGAACTGGTGTTTGCGAGAACGTGCCCAGAGCCCCAGGACATCCTCATTCAGCGACATCGACAGACACGAGGGCAGTTCGCAGAGCTTCAAGCATGCGAGTGTTGTCGTCGACGGTGCCAATTGATATGCGCAGCCATTCGCGAAGTCCATACATACCCATTGGTCGGACGATCACGCCGGCGTGCAGGAGCTTGGTGTTGACTGCCTCGGCATTGCCCACGTGGACAAGCACGAAGTTCGCAACACTGTCGACGTATCGCAGGCCCAAGTCGTCGAAGGCCTTTTGGACACGTTGCAATTCGCGGCGATTGTGTGTGTAGGAACGTTCGATGAACTCTGCATCCTGGAGTGCTGCGGCGGCACCCACCTGCGCGTGCTCGTTGACATTGAAGACCGTGCGTACCTTGTTGATGCACTCTGCGATTTCCGGGTTCGAGACGGAATAGCCGACGCGGAGTCCGGCGAGGCCGTAGACCTTGGAGAACGTCCGGGTGATGATCACATTGGAGAACTGCGTCGCATACCGAATGCCGTCGTAGCGAAACTTGGGTGGGAGATACTCGGTGTAGGCCTCGTCGATGACGACCAGAACGTTGGCCGGCACCTTGTTCAAGAACCGTTCCATCTCGTCGTGCTGAATGAACGTGCCGGTCGGGTTGTTCGGGTTGGCGATATAGAGCGCGACGGTTTCCGGGGTGATCGCCGACAGCATCGCATCGAGATCGTTCCCGAGGTCTTTCGCGGGAACGACGATGTTCGCACCGCCAAAGTTGTGCACGGATTGAGCGAAGATGACGAACGCGTACTGACTCGACACCGCATTCACACCGGGCTCGACGAATGCCTTCGCCACAAGTTCGAGGAGGTTCTCGCTGCCATTTCCCAACACGATGGACGACGGATCGATGTCGTGGTGGCGGGCGATCACGGACTTCAGGGCGAATCCGTTGGAATCGGGGTAGCGCGAGACGTGCTCACCATCGAGTTCGGCGATCGCTTGGGCGGCCCTCGGTGACATGCCGAGAGGATTCTCGTTCGACGCCAGCTTCACGATCGTTGTCGGATCAAGGCCCAGTTCACGGGCAAGCTCATCGATCGGCTTCCCCGCGACGTACGGTGAGGCGTTTCGGACTTTTTCGGGAATACGGACCGACGTCGACATGCCTACGACCGTAGCTGGGCTCGGGAGATCACATGAACATTTCGAGCGCCACGGGGGCTTCGCAGGAGCGCCGGACCGCTCACGCGATGGCGCTCGCCGGGGCCGCGAACTGGGAGTTGTACAGGGTGAAGTACGCGCCGCCTTTCGCAAGGAGTTCCGTGTGGTTTCCCTGCTCAACGATTCGTCCGGCGTCCATCACCAAGATCATGTCGGCGTCGCGGATCGTCGAGAGCCGGTGGGCGATCACGAAGCTCGTGCGCTGAGACCTTAGAGCCGCCATCGCCCGTTGAATGAGGACTTCGGTCCGTGTGTCGACCGAACTGGTCGCTTCATCGAGGATCAGAATGGTCGGGTCTGCAAGAAACGCACGCGCAATCGTGATGAGCTGCTTCTCCCCGGCGCTGACGTTGCTTCCTGCATCGTCGATGATCGTGTCGTAGCCGTCGGGGAGGCTTCGTACGAAGCGATCGACGTAGGTGGCCTTTGCGGCGGCGAGGAGGTCGGCTTCGGAGGCCGAGGGGTTCCCGTAGGCGATGTTTTCTCGAATGGTTCCTCCGAAGAGCCAAGCGTCTTGAAGGACCATTCCCATATGTGCACGTAGGGTGCGCCGCGGCATCTCGGAGATGTCGCGTCCGTCGATGCTGATCGTGCCGCTGCCCAATTCATAGAACCGCATCAACAGATTCACGAGCGTGGTCTTACCTGCCCCCGTGGGTCCGACAATGGCAACGGTGCGTCCAGGTTCGGCGACCAGCGAGAGATCTTCGATAAGTGGCCGGTCGGCGGAGTACGAGAACGAAACGTCGCGAAACTCCACCCGGCCCCGAACGTCAGCGACTGCCGTGCCGATGTCGACCTCCGGTTGTTCTTCCGGTGCGTCGAGGAGTTCGAATACTCGTTCAGCAGATGCGACTCCTGATTGCAACACGTTCGCCATGGACGCAAGTTGGCTCAGGGGCATGCTGAATTGGCGCGCGTATTGGATGAATGCCTGGACATCACCGAGGCTCATGTTTCCCGATGAAACGCGGATGCCACCGATGACGGCAATCGCGACGAAGTTGAGGTTGCCGACGAAGCCCATCGCCGGTTGAATCGCACCCGAAATCGACTGCGCTCCGAACGCGGCCCGGTAGAGTTTCTCGTTTTCGTCGTCGAACTTCTTTTCGACGTCGGCTTGACGTCCGAAGGCCTTTACCAGCGCGTGTCCTGTAAACACCTCTTCGACGTGTGCGTTCAGTGCGCCGGTGTGTCGCCATTGAGCAATGAATCGCTGCCGCGATCGCTTCGTGATCAGTTGGACGACGAACAGCGACAGCGGAATCGCCAAGATCGAGACGATGGCGAGAATCCAAGAGATCGTAAGCATCATGATAAGCACACCTACGAGTGTCAGCGATGACGTGAGGAGCATGGAGAGCGTCTGCTGCAAGCTCTGGGCGACGTTGTCGATGTCGTTGGTGACCCGGCTGAGCAAGTCGCCACGGGGTTGTTGGTCCACCCAAGGCAACGGCAGGCGATTCAGCTTTTCTTCGACGTCCGTGCGTAGTTTCTGCATGGTCCGCTGTACGACACCGGAGAGGATCAGTGACTGGAGCCACTGGAGCAGCGACGAAACGACGTAGAGAGCGGCCGCAAAGAGGAGTGTGCGGTGAAGCCTCGGAAAATCGATTCCCTTCGTCCCGTTGTTGCCGCGAAGCCCTTCGAAGACGAGATTCGTCGCATGGCCCAGGACTCGTGGTCCAAACACCGACAGCGTGATTGCGACCACCGCCAACACGATCACGCCTGCCACGCCGATGCGCTCAGGTCGCAGGCGCGCAATCAGGCGTCGGGTGGAGGCTCGGAAGTTCTCGGATCGTTCAACCGGCATACCCTGCGTCGCCATCCGTCCGGCGGGGCCCGGAGGCGCTGCCGCCCTTGCTTGTTGAACCTGGAGGCGTGCCTCTTCCTGCTGGTCCTTGCGATTCCCTGAAGTTCCTGAACTCATGAGGCTCGCGCCTCGTCGTCGGTGGCCTGCGAGGAGACGATCTCCGCATATGTCGGGCAATTCAGGAGTAGCTCGCGATGGGTTCCGAGCCCGACAGCCTCGCCGTCTTCGAGAACCAGAATCTGATCGGCGCCGGCGATGGTCGAAACTCGTTGTGCGACGATCAACACGATCGCCTCGGTCGTGAAGGGCTTCAACGAAGCTCGCAGACGGGCATCGGTGCTGAGGTCGAGCGCCGAGAACGAGTCGTCGAACAGGTAGATCTCCGGTTTGTGGACAAGGGCACGCGCAATCGCCAATCGCTGCCGTTGGCCACCCGACACGTTCGTTCCCCCTTGGTGAATGGGAGAATCGAGCCCACCGTCCATCGCTCGGACGAAGTCACGAGCCTGTGCGATGGTCAGGGCCTCCCATAGCTCGGCGTCGGTGGCGGTCGGATTTCCGAAGCGAAGATTCGAGGCAATCGTGCCCGAGAACAGGTACGGCCTCTGGGGAATGTATCCGATCCGGCTCCAGAGAACCTCGGGTGCGAGACCTCGCACGTCCACACCACCGAGAACAACGGATCCTTGTGTTGCGTCGAACAGGCGAGGGACGAGTTGGAGCAGTGTGGTCTTTCCCGACCCGGTGCTTCCGATGATGGCGAGCGTCTGTCCTGGCGCTGCGGTGAACGACACGTCGTTCAACACCGGATCGTCGGCACCCGGATAGTGAAATCCGACATGTTCGAATTCGAGCTTCATCGGATCAATAAGCGCACGAATCGGTTCTTCAGCGGGAACGACCGAGGTGTTCGTATCGAGTACTTCGGCGATGCGGTCAGCACACACCGAGGACCTCGGAATTATCATCACGACGAAGGTCGCCATCATCACGGACATGAGGATCTGCGCAAGGTAGCTGAGAAAGGCGATAAGGGCACCGATCTTCATCGATCCGCTGTTGATGCGCCCTGCCCCGATCCAGACCGCGCCGACCATCGACACATTCAGCACAAACATGACGGTCGGGAACATGCGTGACATGAGCCGGCCCGCCTGTATCGAGGTGTCGGTGAGCTGGGTGTTGGCTTGCTCGAAGCGAATGGATTCCTCGGGCTCGCGTACGAAGGCACGCACGACTCGAATACCGATGATCTGTTCACGAAGGATTCGATTTATCGAATCGATGCGCGTTTGCATGTTGCGAAAGAGCGGCACCATGCGAACGATGACGGTACCGATCGATACGGCGAGGGCCGGCACGCTCACGAGCAGCATGGTGGAGAGTCCGACGTCCTCACGAATCGCCATGAACACCCCACCGATCATGGTGATGGGGGCCGCGACAAGCATGGTTGCGCCCATCACCACGAGCATCTGGACCTGCTGCACGTCGTTGGTGATTCGCGTGATGAGCGACGGTGCGCCGAAGTGATTCACCTCGCGAGATGAGTAGTCGGTGATCTGATTAAAGAGTGATCGTCGCAGGTCGCGCCCGAACCCCATAGCGATACGCGAGCCGACGAACACGGCCGCCACCGAGAAGGCAACCTGGACCAGGGTGACGAGGAGCATTGTCGCTCCTGTCATCCAGATGTAACGGTGGTCGTTGCGAGCGATGCCCCTGTCGATGATGCTCGCATTGAGGCTCGGGAGGTAGAGCGACGCAATCGTCTGAGTGAGTTGGAGGACGACGACGATCGCAATTGGGGTGCGGTAAGGACGAAGGTGTCGGCGCAGAAGGGGGATTAGCAAGGCCGGAGCCCGCCCGCAAGGTCCTCAGAAGATAGGCCCACTTATTTCACGTAGCTATCGCGTAACTCGCGCTTCAAGAACTTCCCCGCGGCATTTCGAGGAAGCGGTTCTTTCACGACGAACACGTGGACCGGCACCTTGAACGACGCGATTCGCTCGCCGACGAACTGCTGCAACTCGGCAGGATCGAAGTCCACGCCTTCCTTCGGAAGAATCGCAACGGCGACCTCTTCGCCCAGCCGCTCATGTGGCATGCCGAACACCGCCGCCTCGTGGACAGCCGGGTGCTCGTAGATCGCACCCTCAACCTCGGCGCAGTAGACGTTTTCACCGCCACGCAAGATCATGTCTTTCGCACGATCTTCGACGTAGACGAACCCCTCCGCGTCGATCCGCCCGATGTCGCCGGAACACAACCAACCATCGAGAATCGTCTCGGCCGTTGCTTCTGGCCTACCCCAGTATCCGCGGATCAGCATCGGCCCTTTGAACCAGATCTCGCCC
>JANOWU010000121.1:0-45640 GCA_031418035.1 Acidimicrobiia bacterium | reverse complement strand
TCCAGCCAGTGTTCAAGCTTGAATGCCACACTCTTGCCCAGGAACGGAACGTTCAGAAGTCCACCGACGATCGACAGACCTGCAAGTGTCACCAGCGGAAGCAGCATGGAGATCGGCGACTCGTGCGGCGTGTGACCGTGCCCGTGCCCATGGGCATCGTCGGCATGTGTCTCCGTTGCATCGTTTGCGCCGTGGGCATCGTCCTGGGCACGATGCGCACCGGTTTCAAAACGTTCTTTGCCGAAGAAGACCAGGACGATCTGTCGGGTCATGTAATACGCCGTGAGCAGTGCGGTGAGAAGCCCAATGGCCCAGAGCACTTTGTTCTCGCGGTACGCATCGAGGAGGATCTCATCCTTCGACCAGAATCCGGCGAAGGGTGGTACGCCGGCGATGGCCAGCCAACCGATCAAGAAGGTACCCGCCGTTACGGGCATCCACTTCTTGAGATTGCCCATCCACTTCATATTCTGTTCCTCGGCGACGACACCGTGCATGCCATGAATGACCGAACCGGCAGCGAGGAACATCAACGCCTTGAAGAAGGCGTGCGTGACCATGTGGAAGATCGCGGCAACGTTGCCACCGACTCCCACCGCAAGAAACATGTAGCCCAATTGGCTGACCGTTGAGTAGGCGAGCACGCGTTTGATGTCGTCTTGGGCCGTTGCGATGGTCGCGGCAAACAGTGCCGTCAGCGCACCGACCCAGGCGATGAGCGTCATGACACCGGGTGCCAACTCGAGCAGCGGGTGAACGCGGACCATGAGATACACGCCCGCGGTCACCATGGTTGCCGCGTGGATGAGGGCCGACACCGGCGTGGGTCCCTCCATGGCGTCGGGCAACCAGACGTAGAGCGGGAGCTGAGCCGACTTGCCACAGGCCCCGAGAAACAACGACAGGCAGATCCACGTTGCCGTCGTCGACGAGATGCCGACCGCGCCGATGTGTTGGAAGACCTCGTGGTAGCCAAGCGATCCGGTGTTCTGAAAGATCAGGAACATCGCCGCCATCAGGCCGAAGTCACCGATCCGGTTGACGACGAACGCCTTCTTGCCGGCAGACGCTGCCGATTCGCGTTCGAACCAGAAACTGATGAGCAGGTACGAACACGCACCCACGCCCTCCCAGCCCAGAAACATCAACACGAAGTTGTCGGCGAGCACCAACATCAGCATCGAGAACACGAAAAGGTTGAGGTACGTGAAGAAGCGTGCGAACCGCGGATCGCCGTGCATGTACCCGATCGCGAACAGATGAATCAGCGTCGCAATACCGGTCACGAAGAGAACCATGGTGATCGACAGCGGGTTCACCAACAGGGCAGCATCCACCCCGAGCGAAGGCAACCACGACCACAGAACCTTGGTGAAGGCACGCTCCTCTGCGGTCTTCGTGCTGAGCGTGAAGAACACCGCGGTCGCCATGAGGAACGACAGACCGACCATCGCCGTTGCGAGATAGCCGGCAAGGGGTTCACCAATGCGCTTGCCGACAAACAGCAAAATCGAGAAACCGAGGAGCGGAAATGCGGGAATGAGCCAAACGAGATCAAGCATGTTCGCTCATCCTTGGAGGAGATTGGCGCTGTCGGCCGTTGCGCCGGTCTTGCGACGGCGAAAGATGGACACGATGATTCCGAGACCGACCACGACTTCGGCCGCCGCCACCACCATGGTGAAGAACACTGCCACCTGACCTCCGATGTCGTTGAGAAGACGGGAGAAGGCGACGAACGTGAGATTCACGGCATTGAGCATCAACTCGATGCACATGAACATGACAATGACGTTGCGTCGGAGGAGGAGACCAACCGCGCCGATCGTGAAGATCACTGCGGCGACGGCCAGGTAGTAGCGCGGATCGACGCCCGAGGTACGCGCAACCAAAAGGGTATTCATCACTTCGGTCCTTTCGCCGACTCGATCGCCGACTTCGGCTTCCGAGCGAGAAGGACCGCACCGACCACGGCGATCACGAGCAACACCGACGTGATCTCGAAGGCGAACAGGTACTGCGTGAACACCGAGCGTCCGAGTTGCTCGACGTTGCTCTGATCGTCGACCAAGGAGCCGGCCAGACTCGGCCGTCCGACCGAGAAGTTGATCCGACTCACCAGAATCAGTTCGACGAGCGCAAGGGCACCTACGATCAACGCGGCGGGCCGCTGACCTTTCAGGGTCTCCGTGCGCAATTCGTCGGTCGTTCGATCCACGCCCAAGAGCATGATCACGAACAAGAAGAGCACGACGATCGCACCGGCGTAGACGATCACTTGCACAACAGCAATGAAATGAGCCTCGAGGGTAACGAACAGCACTGCGACTCCGAAGAGTGTCATGACCAACAGCAAGGCAGAATGGACCGGGTTCTTCACCAGGATCACACCCAACGCGCCGAAGATCGCAAGCGCAGCGCCTGCGACGAAAACGATCCAGTCAATTGCCATCAGTGATGACCGCCTGGGGCAGGCGCCGCCTTCGGGGCGTTCGCAGCGGCCAGTCGAGCATCACGTTCGGCGACTTCGACTTCTTGACCAGGCTCGGCTGCGCGAACACCGGCGCCGAGATCAGCCGACCACAGTTCATCGCCACGGAACTCCGCCGATCCGCCCGGTGCGGTGGCGCGCATCCAACCACTGATCGGCGACTCCGCGCCGCGATCGTCTTCCCACGGTTGCACGCGAGGCATGCCGTTGTCGTCGACAACAAGTTCGGCCTTGGTGTAGATGGCGTCGCGTCGGTTGGTAAAGCTGAACTCGAAGATCTTCGATTCCGTGATGGCCTCGGTCGGGCACGCCTCGACGCACAGGTCGCAGTGGATACATCGCAGGTAGTTGATCTCGTAGACGAACCCGAAGCGCTCCCCGGGCGACGTCGGATTCACCGGATCATTGTCGGCGCCACGTACGTAGATGCACTTCGCCGGACAGACGCCCGCACAGAGCTCACACCCGATGCACTTCTCCATCCCGTCTTCATACCGGTTCAGGACATGTCGACCGTGGAAGCGCTCGGGCTTCGGACGAATCGTGTCGGGGTAGGACTCGGTCCGGACGTCCTTGCGGAACACCTCTTGCAGCGGGATGCGGAAACCTTCGAGGTAGCCCATCAGAACCTTCCTGTTCGACCACGACTGTCGGTGGGGGCAACCTGACCCGCCCGTTCAAGTTCTGAGGTTCGACGACCGACGCGCATGGCCGCTAAGAGTAGACCGCCCGCGATCAGCGCACCGACGAACGTCACGGCGCCGTTGCGAAAACGCTCGGCTCCCGTGCCAGTTCGGAACGCGGCGATGACCAAGAGCCAGAGCAGCGCGACCGGAATGAGTCGCTTCCAACCGAGGTCCATCAACTGGTCGTAGCGGAATCGAGGCAGCGTTGCCCGCAACAGCACGTAGCCGTAGAGCAACAGATACAGCTTGAGTACGAACCACACGGGCGACACCGCGCTGAAGAACGGAATGTCCCACGGGATCCTTGGTCCACCGAGGAACAACGTGACGATGAGGGCCGACATCGTGATCGTGTTCATGAACTCGGCGAGGAAGAAGAACGCGAACCGCGCCGATGAGTACTCGGTGTGGAACCCACCGACCAGCTCCGACTCGGCCTCAACAAGGTCGAACGGCGGTCGATTCAACTCCGCGGTGCCCGCGATCGCAAACACCACAAAAGGGATCAGTCCCGTCGTGAAGATGTTCCAGCTGTAACCGGCTTGTGCGTCGACGATGCCCTGTGTACTGAGCGTTCCGGTGATGAGGATGACTGCTGCCAGCGAAAGCCCCATCGCAGCTTCGTAGGAAACCATCTGCGCGCTGGCTCGAACCGAGCCGATCAACGGATACTTCGAACCACTTGACCAACCGGCCAACATGACGCCATATACGGCGATGGACGAAATCGCCAGGCTGAACAACACGCCCATCGGGGGACTGGCGACTTGCAGGTACGTCGTCCAGTCCTCGTTGTTGAACAGTGAAACCTTGCCACCGAGCGGGATCACTGCAAAGGTGAGGAACGCGGGGACGGCACTCAGGTACGGTGCCAAGCGGAACACGACTTTGTCGGCACGTTCCGGGAAGAGGTCCTCTTTGAAGAAGAGCTTGGTGCCGTCGGCGAGGGTCTGCAGAAGACCCCACGGGCCCGCACGGTTCGGACCGATGCGATTTTGCATGTCGGAAATCTTCTTGCGCTCGAACCACACCATCAGCATGACGCCGACGAGAAGCACCACGAAGGCCAACACGACCTTGATGAGAACGATGATGAGCGGGGCCCACAGGAGTCGACCACCGAGGATCGGATCGCCGTTCTCCAAGGCATTGCGGGTGATCGCAGGCGCGTCGACGGCGAAACGTACTGCGCTAGCACTCAGTGAAGCGAACATGGTCAGCTCCCAACCGTTTCGAGACGAACCTTCGTGATGCCTTCGGATTGCATCGCGACCTGATCCATCAACACCGTGGCAGAAACGCCGGGTTGGTTGTGCAGGAAGTGGGCTACGCCTCGGGGCACGCGGTCATCGGTGATCACGCTCGTGATCAGATCCGCGGTCTGGGACAACACCTTCACGCGGTCGCCGTCGCGGAGTCCGTGACGCTCGGCCTCGCCGGGGTTGAGCCGAATTCCCGCACGAGGTGCGAGCTTGGCAAGCGACGGGCTGCTTTGGGTGTGCACACCGTTGTCGTAGAGCGTGCGACTCACCACCAAACGAAGTGAGTAGCTATCGGGTGTCGGCACGACCGCCGGAACCGAGGAGGGTCGAATCGACAAAAGCGTCGGAACGGCGGGGCCGACAGGCTCGGCCGCGGTCTCGACAGTGCCATCGGAGGAATCCGCATCGACGGGCGCCTCGACACCATCCTCGACACCATCATCTGCAACGGCATCGGCGACAACGGGAATCGGGATCAAGATCCCGTCCACGTTGGCCCGCTCCCCAAACGAAGCCGACGTGATTCCCCGGTGCGCAGGTGCCACACGCCCGATTTCATCAGTGATGGACTCAACATTCTCGAAGCCCAAATCGGCACCGAGTTGCGACGCGAGCATCGTTGCGATCATCCAGTCGGGACGCGAGGTGCCAGGTGCACTTACTTTCGCCGCAACTGTCGTGATTCGACCTTCCAGGTTCGTCGTCGTCCCGTTCTTCTCGGCGAATCCGCATGCGCCCAACACGACGTGTGCTTGGGAATTTGTTTCGTTCGTGATCGAGTCGACGGCAACGACGTAGTCGACCTTGGCCAATGCCCGCTCGACCAGGCCGCGGTCGGGGAAGTCGGCCAACAGGTCGGCACCGAGCAACACCAGTGCCTTCAATCCTCCGGCGGCGGCGGACTCCAGCATGCCTACCGTATCGAGACCGACGTTCGACGGAACGCTGGGCCAGTGCGAAGCGAACCAGGCGCGGCCGTCGGCCTGCGTGACTCGCCCGGGAAGTAGACCCGGGCTCATGCCCAGATCGAGTGCCCCTCGCAGGTTCGCCCGGCGCATCGTCGGCAGGAACACGACGTTGGGAAGTTGGGCCATCAGTCGACCCGCCGCTTCAACGACGGAATCGGTCGAATCAGCCAGCGACGCTCGCCCGAGAAGAACAACGACCTTGCCGCTGCCTTTGCCCGACGACGTTGCCTTGGCCACCACTGCAGCGAAGTCGTTGATGGCCGCCGCTTCGAGACCGCTGATCTGACGCTCTGCGGTCTTGCCGCCCACTGCGTCGAGCACCGCCTCGACGAGAACGGCTACTTCGCCGGGTCGATAGTGGAGTGACGCATTCGCGATCGAGGTCAGGCTGTTCGACAGCGGTGAAAACTCGACGAAGGGCGTCCGCTTCTTCTGCGTGACGGCGTCACGTAGACGCAGGAACAACACCGGCAGCTCTTCTTTGATGTCCGGTCCGAGGTTGATGACCAACGACGCGTTGGCAAGATCATCGATAGTTCCGGCCGGTAGGCCGATCCACGCTTCGGCGGGGAGTCCATCGGCAAGCTGCGCGTCGACGTTGTCGGTACGCAGCACGCTCTTGGCAAGTTTTACCCACGCATACTGGTCCTCGTTGGTGAGTCGAGCACCGCCGATGACACCGATCTCGTTCGGTTGATATGTACGCAGACGAGTTGCAACGGCATCGAGGGAGTCGATCCATGTCGCGGGCTGCAGTTCACCGGCGGCGTTCCGCATGAGAGGACCGCCGATCCGCGCCGATGTCGAGACGGCCTCATACCCGAACCGACCCTTGTCGCAGAGCCAACCCCAGTTGACCGGATCAGAGTCGACGCCTTGGAACCGCGTGATCTGATCGCCACTCGACTGGATCACCGTCTGACAGCCGACCGCACAACTCGTGCAGGTGGACTCAACCTGATCAAGGTCCCAGGGTCGTGCCGCAAAGCGATACGGCGAAGCAGTAAGCGCGCCTACGGGACAGATCTGAACGACGTTGCCCGAGAAGTACGACGAGAACGGGTCCTCCGGAAAGGTGTTGACCTCGGTGGTGTTTCCGCGGTTGATGAAGTGGATCAGCGGATCGCCGGCCACTTCCTTCGAGAACCGCGTGCAGCGATCACACAGGATGCAGCGCTCGCGATCGAGCAGAACCAATTCGCTGATCGAGATCGGCTTTTCGAAATGACGCTTCTCCTCGACGAAACGGCTCTCACCGGGACCGAACGTGAGGGTTTGATCCTGCAGGGGACATTCGCCACCTTTGTCGCACACCGGGCAATCGAGCGGGTGATTAACCAGGAGGAACTCGAGAACACCGTCTTGGGCCTTCTTGACGACGTCGGACTTGGTCTCGACAACCATGCCCTCGCCACATTTCTGCATGCACGCCGGCTGCAGGCTCATGCCACGAGGACCACTGACCTCGACCAGGCACATGCGGCACATGCCCACTTCGGTCATGCGGGGATGCCAGCAGAAGCGAGGAATGAAGGTACCCGTACGTTCGGCCGCCGCGATGAGAAGTTCCCCGGGGTTCGCCTCAATCGCCGTCCCGTCGATGGTGACAGTGAGGGTTGTCTTCTTCGGAGCTTCAGGGGTGTTCGTGTCGGTCATCGTGAGTCTTTCGAGCGATTCGAATCAGTGGCCATTGACCGGAATGAGTGGACGAGCGGCAGCAATGTAGGCCTCATATTCACTTCGGAATCGCTTCACCGAGCCAGGGAGCGCACCGGCTGCAGCCGATGGACCGAGCGGACAAATCGTCGTTTGCTTCGGCGGCCATGTGAGTCCGGGGCTGATGTTGTCGGCGACGTCGAGCAACAGTTCGATATCCTGCGGACGACCATGGCCCTCGAGGATGCGGCGATAAATCTTCTCGAGCCAGTTCGTTCCCTCGCGACACGGCGAACACTTCCCGCAGCTTTCCTTCGCGAAGAACTTCACCAGCCGCCACGTGGCTTTCACCATGTCCGTTGTTTCGTCCATCACCACGATCGCGCCGGACCCGAGCATCGACCCCTTGCTCCCGACGACACCGGCATCGAGAGGTGTATCGAGATCTTCTTCGTAGAACCACGGTGCCGAGCCTCCGCCGGGGATGAAGGCTTTGACCCTGTGGTCATTGCGGATACCTCCGCAGAATTGCTTGTCGTAGAACAGCTCCCGGAATGTGGTCGTGCCGAACTCGACCTCGAACACGCCGGGATTCTTCACGTGGCCCGACACTGCGAAGAGTCGAGTTCCCGTGTTCTTCTCGTTGCCGTAGCTGGTGAACTGGCTCGCGCCGTTGTTGATGATCCACGGCAGGTTCGACAACGTTTCAACGTTGTTCACGACGGTCGGCTGCATGTACAGGCCCTGCGTCGCCGGGAAGAACGGTGGCTTCAGCCGTGGCATACCGCGGTTGCCCTCCAGCGACTCGATCAGCGCAGTTTCTTCGCCGACGATGTAGGCACCGGCACCCCAGTGCAACATCACGTCGATCGAGAAATCGGTGCCGCAGATGTTCTTGCCGACGTAGCCCGCGTTGTACGCATCGTTGAGCGCCTGAGCAACTCGCTCGTGCGCGTACGGCATTTCTCCACGGATGTAGATGAACGCCTGCTTCGCCTTGATCGCCCAGGAGGCAATAAGTACACCTTCGATCAACTGATGAGGATCACGTTCGAGCAGAATCCGATCCTTGTAGGTGCCCGGCTCCGACTCATCGCCGTTGACGACGAGGTAACGCGGAAAAACGTCCTTTGGTAGGAACGACCATTTCGTGCCGCACGGGAAGCCCGCACCTCCGCGCCCGGCAAGGTTCGCTGCTTTCACTTCCTCGACGACGGCATCGGGTTCCATCGTGAGGGCCTTGCGCAGCGCGGTGTACCCACCGGTTCGCTCGTAGCCTTCAAGTGTGTGACCATCGAGTTGGTCCCACCGGGTGGTGATCATCTTCAGAGGTGCAGGCATGGTCGGTGAACTCTCGGCTAGCGATCAGAGTCGGTCGTGGTTGGCACGACGGTCAGCGGGAATGGATTGGCGGACACGACCGAGGGTTCCGTGCGGCGGGGTGTTGGTCTTGCCGGCGCGAAGATCGGCCACCAGTTGATCGAACTCACCGTTGCTGACCTTGTGGTGATAGCGATAGTTCACCTGGAGGCACGGCGCTTCGGTGCAGGCGGCGAGGCACTCCATCTCTTCGAGGGTGAACATGCCGTCGGCGGTCGTGGACCCTGCGCGGATCCCGAGTGATTCGGCCGCGTGATCGAGGAGTTCTTCGCCGCCGCTGAGCATGCAGGAAATGTTGGTACACACGCCGATCAGGTACTTGCCGACCTCATGGAACTTGAACATCTCGTAGAAGCTTGCGGTGCCGTAGACCTCAGCGGGCGTGCATCCGACGAGCTCCGCGATCTGTTCCATCGCCGAATCGGTGAGATACCCGTCTTGCTCCTGGGCAAGATGACAAAGCGGGATCGTCGCACTCTTCGGACGCGGGTAGTGGTCCACGAGCTCGCGAGCGCGTTCCAAACTGGCAGGTGAAAATCGGGCCATATGCGTACTTATCTATCCACTTCGCCGAGAACCGGGTCAATCGAGGAGATGATCGCGATGGCATCGGCGACCATCGCACCCTTCATCATCGTGGGCATGGACTGCAGGTTCACGAAGCTCGGTCCACGCATGTGCATGCGATAGGGCTTCTGTGAACCGTCGGAGACCATGTAGCAACCAAGCTCGCCACGCGGCGACTCCACTGCTGCGTAGACCTCGCCCGAAGGCACTTTGAAGCCGTCGGTGAAGAGTTTGAAGTGGTGAATCAGCGCTTCCATCGACTCATCGATCCGGCCGCGCGGCGGTGGGGTGATCTTCTTGTTCTGCGTGCGGTAGTCACCCGTCGGCATCATGTCGACGATCTGACGCACGATTCGAATCGACTCACGGATCTCGTTCAGCCGAATGGCGTAACGATCGAACGCGTCACCGTGGGTACCGCAGATGACATCGAACTCGACCTGGTCATAGGCCAGGTACGGCATGTCTCGACGCAGGTCCCATTCGATGCCTGTAGAACGAAGAATCGGACCCGTCGCGCTCAGCGCGATGGCCTCCTCCTGCGTGATCATTCCGACGCCCTGGGTCCGGTCGATGAAGATGGGCTGACCGGTGAGGAGGGTGTCGTACTCGTCGAGTCGCGGCTCGATGGCAGTACAGAGATCGAGCACTTCGTGTTGCCAATTGGGAGGAAGGTCCGCCGCGACACCGCCGGGGCGGATGTAGTTGTGATTCATCCGCAGACCCGTCGTCCGCTCGAAGAAGCTCAGAACCAACTCGCGTTCGCGCCAGCCGTAGATCATCATGCCGACGGCTCCGAGGTCCATCCCGTTCGTCGCCATGAACAGGAGGTGCGAACTCATACGATTGAGTTCGCACATCAGCATGCGAATCCAGGTGGCGCGCTCCGGCAGTTCGATCTCGAGAAGCTGCTCCGTGGCCAGGGAGAAGGCCAACTCGTTGAACAACGGGCTCAGGTAGTCCATCCGCGTGACGTTCGTGCCGCCCTGCAGATACGTGAGGCCTTCTGCGGTCTTCTCCATGCCGGTGTGGAGGTACCCGATGACGGGCTTGCAGCGCAGGACCTGCTCGCCCTTGAGTTCCATCATCACGCGAAGAACGCCATGGGTCGACGGGTGCTGCGGACCCATATTGATGATCATCGTCTCGTCGTCGCCGAGTTCGATGTCGTAGTCGTCGGGGCTCAGCACGAGCGGATCAGCGTCGCTGACTCCTCGCAGAACTGCACCCTGTTCGCGTTTGAGTTCTTTGTCGCTTGTGTCGACCCGGTCGGACATTTCCTGGCTGAAGTTCATCGTTTGTTTCCTCTCGACTACTTCGGAGCTGATGCGGTCGTTGCTGACGCGTTGCCGGCCTTGAATTGGACTGGGATCCGGCCCATCGCTTCGTCTTTTCGCAACGGGTGACCTTCCCAACCGTCGGGAAGAAGAATCCGGGTGAGATCGGGGTGGTTCGTGAACACGACACCGAGCAGGTCCCAGGCCTCGCGTTCCATGGCCTCGGTGCCGGGATACAGATCGAACAGTGAGGCAATCTCACACGATGCCGGCACCTGAGCGCGAACGCGTATGCGTTGGCGGTTGGCGTGGGAGAGCAGGTTCGCAACGACCTCGAAGCGTTCGCGTGTGAGCGCAGACGGAACGTCGCGGTGCTCGTTGGTGAGGTAGTCGACCGCACAGAGATCCACGCAGGTGTTGTACCCGTCGAGCTTAAGTGCACTTACCAACTTCAAATATCCCGCGGCGTCGGTGTGCACGGTGCGCTGACCACGGCTGTAGGTGACCGGCGCGCCGTGAATCAGTTCGGGCTCGGGAGGCGCGTCGACTCCGTCGGCCTCGGAGGCAGCTTGGTCGCTCACAATGGCCCGCCGATCCCGCACCGGGAAAGGTTCACGACGGTCGTCCGATCGATATGGTGGCTGGCGGCGCGTCGAGCAACAGGCCAGCCCCGGCGCCGGTTTCCTGGCGACGCTGCGTGATTTCGCCGGTCTTGATCTTCTCGTGGAGCGTGAGAATCGCGTGGATGAGCGTTTCCGGTCCGGGGGGACATCCTGGAGCGTACACATCGACCGGGACGATCTGATCGACGCCCTGCACGATTGCGTAGTTGTTGAACATGCCACCCGAGGAGGCGCAGACACCCATCGAGATGACCCACTTCGGCTCCATCATCTGGTCATACACCTGACGTAGCACGGGGGCCATCTTCTGGCTGACGCGTCCGGCCACGATCATGAGGTCGGCCTGACGCGGAGAGGCGCGGAACACCTCCATACCAAAGCGTGCGAGGTCAAAGCGCGAGGCGCCGGTGGCCATCATTTCGATCGCACAGCAGGCCAGTCCGAACGACGCCGGCCAGACGCTGTTGTAGCGACTCCACTTCACCAACGACTCGATTTGTCCGGTGATGAAGTTGTGGTTGAGATCTTCGAGACCCATCAGGCTGCCTCTCCAGGCGCTTGTCGCGGAATGCGACGAATTGTGTCGGTCGTGGAGCGGGCCGGAGTGGCTCGAAGGTGGTCACCAAGCTCGCCTTCGAGATCGCGCAGGCGAGCAATCGGTCCCCAATCGAGGGCACCGTTCGAAATGAGATAGATGAACGAAACCACCACGGCAAGGGAGAAGATGATCATCTCCACGAGGCCGAACAGCCCAAGCTGGCCGAAGAGTACGGCCCACGGGTACAAGAAGATGATCTCGATGTCGAAGATGATGAAGATCATCGCAACGAGGTAGAACTTGACCGGGAAGCGCTGAGCCGGCTCGCGGTCAGGAACGATTCCACACTCGTAGGGCCCGATCTTGGCTGCCGACTCCTGCCGCTTGGGTCCCAGCACTGACGATGCGACGAACGAACCGAAGACAAACAGCGTCGCAACGATCAGGAGCAGAACGATCGGCAAGTAGTCGGCCATTTCAGGCCGCCTTTGCCTTCAGCTTGCCGAGACTGGCCATAACCTTCTTGTCTCGGTAGTGCAGTGCAACGACGCTGACGATCGTGAGAATCAACGAGAAGAAGAACACCCGGAACGAACGCAAACGAAGTGATCCCAGATCACGACTCAGCACGTGCGCGATGATCTTGCCCTTCGGATCGACAACGGGCTTACCCGCTTTTGTGACAGTAACCATGTCTGGGGTTCCGTCATCTTTGAACTGCTTGACTCCATCGACGACTTTTTGTTCTTTCAGAACAGATTGTTGCTGGCCAACGAAATAGCGCTTGCCATGCAACAGTCCGCGAAACTCATAGTCGCTCGGGTCATACCATTGGTAGCGCTTTGCTCGGTAGAGTTCGCTCGACTTCTTTCGTTCTGCCTTGGGAAGAAGATCGTTCGCCGCTTTCTCCGCCTTCTCACGGGTCAGCTGAAGGGCATCTATCCGCTTGCGCTTCGGCCAGATCTTGAGGCGCTGCTGGCCTCCCGTTTCGAACCCGGAAATTGATACCCACTCCGTGGCTTGCTTCCCGAGATGCGCATCGATGACGGACTGCGCTTCACCGCGAACAGGGCTTCCCTCGGGAAGAACCTTCCAACCAACAGGGGCCTTGTTCGTCGGCGTATCCGGGAGGTTCTTCACCTTCGGATACTGCGCATACTTGGTCGTGAAGAGTTCTTCGTTGTGTTTCCACGACGGCGCATCACCCTTCGGGCCAATCCCGTAAATAAGCCAAACGATGGCCATCAGGGTCATCCAACCCCAAAAGGCGGCAGAGGAGATGAGGAACCCCAGACGGTTTCCAACATTCGTTGCCAAGATCACATAGCAACTGCCGCAGAGCGCAAGAAACTGAATTGCTGGGAAGAGGATTCCCCGAATCGTGGGGTCCCAGCGAAGGATCGCTACAAAGTTCATCCGAGGCTCCGCTCGTAGTCGACGATCGCGTCAATTTGTTCGTCGGTTAGTACGTTGCCGAAGTACGGCATTCCGCCACCGGCGTAATGATTTACGCCACCGGTACCGTAGGCCTTGCCTTCCTCGACGCCATTCTTGATGAAGTCGGCTTGCGCTTTCGCTTCGGGGAATTGTCGTTTCAGGCTTTCAGCCTTGAGTGCAGGTCCGAAGAACCCGCCGCCAATCTCTTTGGGTTCGTTATAACTCCAGCCGTTCGTGTGACACCGAGCGCAGTTGCTCTCGAAGAGAATTTGCCCGTCTTTCTTCGCAAGCGTGGCCTTGGATTCCTCGTACAGTTTTTCGGCCGCGTCGAGCTTGCGCTGCGCAGCTTGAATCTTGCCGTCGTCCTTCGCCGCCAGCTCTTGTTCGAGACCCTGTTTCAAGGCCGAGAGGCTCGTGGCGATGGCCTTCGGGTCTTTGCCTTCAAGGCGGGCGATGTTGTTCTTCGCCGCAATTCTCGCGTCACTCAACTCCTTGGTTGACGCACCTTGGGCTTCAAGTCGAGCGGCAACAAACGCCGCTTCGAACGCCTTGTCGGAGTTGTGCGTCAGGTGCCATTCCTTGTTATACGCAGTCTTGGCAGCCTCGTTACCTTCGATCGCCCAGTGTTTCAAGAAGTTCACGAGATCATCGATCTGCTGTTCGTTGCCCGGGCCACCGCCTTTGAGCCCCCATGCTGGCATCGGCTTGTTCGAGCCTCGTCCGTAAATCAGAACATTTCGAATCTGATCTTCGCGGTAGCGCAGCCCCACATTGTTGACGCGCGGCGCCATCCACGCGACCGCTTTCAGAACCTGCTTATTCGTAACAGGGTCGATTTTCGGGGTGCCGTCGGGGTTGTATTGCGCAACAGTCCATGGAGCAGGCCCACCGCCGCCACTTGCTCCGTGACAGTTCAAACACAAGAAGGTCGCGTTGTAGTTCCTCTCACCACGGTTCACCGAGCGCCGATCGAATCCGCGGATCGAACCCTCTTGGCGTCCACGTTCACCAAGCCAATACAGCGGCAAGGAGAGCGCAGTCAACGAGATCCCGATAAGCGCCCACCCAAGGAACCGATCGAGACGAGGCCCCTCGAACACGTCATCATCGGGGGCTGGCCGCCGATTGGGTGCGTTGAGGAAGCTCTCAACGTTCGTTTTGGTCGTTCGACGGTTCTCCGTGACCAGGTAGAGACCCCAGAGGAGAAGGACGGCGATGAAAATCGTGAGGGCGATTGCCTTTTGGGGAATGGCCGCGACAAATGGAATGGTGATCACAGAGGTCCCTGAATTTAGTGTCCGGCGCCGCTGCCGCCCGTGCAGTGCGGCCCTTCAGCTTGTTGTCCGGTTGAATCGGCACCGATTGCTGGGCCATTGGTGAGAGCGCCCGAATCGACGATGACAAGTCCGTTGTCCACGGTCACAGCAAATCGGTCGAGCCCACGCGGAGCGGGGCCGCCCTTCTTCTCGCCAACGCGGTTGTACTGCGAACCATGGCAGGGACACTCAAACCACTGTGAGCTTCCGCACCACGGCACTTTGCAGCCAAGGTGCACGCACTTTTGGTACAGAGCCACCCAGCCTTGCTCCATACCTTTGTAGGTTGCGCCGGAGTACAGACCTTCCGCAGCCTTCAACGATTCCTTTGGAAACGGAACAAGATAGGTGCGCGCTTCGGACACGTAGTACGGCTCAGCCTTGGACTTGATGGCGTCGAGAATTTCGTCGGCTTTGCCGGCTCGGACTTTCGCTCCGAAGCCACCCGAAAGGCTTGGCCATAGGAATGCGAGACACGCACCGCCGAAACCGCCGAGGCTCAACAAGAACATCACGATGATGCTGCGGTTGAAGAACTGACGCCGAGTCTGACCGAGTTGTTCCTCATCCATCGGCGGTCGAAGGATGTCGAGCTCCGTGGTCTTGTCGAGCACGGCAACCGATGAACCACCGCGCTGCGCCAGAGCGGTGGACCGCTCGAGCACGCGCCCGGCCGCGGGCGGTGCTGCATTGGCGGCACGCTGTTGCTTACGGCGAATTCGATCCCGCTTTTCGGTCTCGCGGGCCAGGAGACCCGTAGCTGCATTCCGGTCGCTGTTGCGCGCTGTCACGACCAGAAACAGGGCGGCAAGAATCAGCACGGCGGGGATTGCGATGAGAAGAATCGTTCCAGTACTCATGTGTTGCTCCAATCGAAGTGAACCTGACGCACGTGCATCACAGTTCGAAGAAGATGCCCTTCTGCCACGGATAGATGAAGTTGAAGCCGGGACCTCGGAAGAACGAACCGATGATCACCAGTACCGCCCAGAACATCATGAAGACGGCGAAAAGTGACACAGCCAGTTTGCGATCTTCGGGCTTGTTCGACGGGTTCTTGTCGAGGTACGGCGCAAGAATCAACAGGAACAGGCCCATGCCGGGAATGGTGACGCCCGCAACCATGGGGTGGAACAACGTCAGGAGCTCCTGAAGGCCGAGGAAGTACCACGGTGCCTTCGACGGGTTCGGTGTCTGGTTGTAGTTCGCCAGCGCAAGGAGCGGTGCGTTGACAAAGATCGACATCACCGTGAGAACGGTGAGGCATGCGAGAGACGCAACGAATTCCCCGACAAGAAGGTGGGGCCAGGTGCTCACCTTGTCGGTCGGCGTAGCTTTCACGTCTTGGATTGAACCGGCCTTGACGACGGTGAGGAGACGCTGGGTATGGCCAGCGGGACCCACCAGGCCAGCATTTGCGCCACCGGCGAGAGCAGCCGCAGCAGCGACGGCACCCGCCGTGGGCTTGTCGAGCACCGCGACCCCGCCACCTTCGCCACTCGACGGTGGCGTGCCCCCGGCTGCGGCCTTGGCGGCTTTGGCAGCTTCACTGCGAGCCAGGAGATGGGCCGGAATCTTGCCGGTCTTTTCAGCATCGGCATAGCTTGCGGCAACGTCGGCGGCACCGGCGTCGGCCGCGGGAGCTGCATCGGCGGGAGCCGCTGGAGCGCCCCCGGCTTTCTCGGCAAGCTTGCGAGCCTTAGCTTCAGCAGACTTCCGCTTCAGTTCTTCCATGTCAGCCATTGAGGAACTCCTTTGGAGCGTGGGGGACGCCGGAACGAGTCGTACACAAAATCATGCGCATCACAGTGGACCTGAGATTCCGCCGTCTTTACGGACTCGCCAGAAGTGGATAGCCATGAAGATCACGATGATGAACGGGAACAGCAACACGTGGAGCACGTACCAGCGTAAGAGCGTGTCGGACCCGATCTCTTTGCCGGAGAGAAGCACGAAACGCGATTGGGCTCCGAAGACCGGGGTGTAACCGATCATGTTCGTACCCACCGTCACCGCCCACAGTGCAAGCTGATCCCACGGCAGGAGATATCCCGTGAACGACAGCAGGAGTGTCAGGGTCAACAAGATGACGCCGATGACCCAGTTGAATTCGCGCGGGGCTTTGTAGGCCCCGTGGTAGAAGACGCGTGCCATGTGCAAGAACACGGAGAGCACCATGAGGTGGGCTCCCCATCGATGCATGTTTCGCACGAGCAGGCCAAAGCTCACACCGGTGTGCAGCTTGTAAATGTCAGCCCACGCCAACGCTTCGGTGGGCCGATAGAAGAACATCAAGAAGATGCCCGTCACTGTCAACACGATGAACAGGAAGAACGACAGACCACCGAGGCACAGCGTGTAGCTCACCTTCACTGCGTGGCGCTTCACCTTCACCGGGTGGAGGTGGTACAGCAACGAGTTCATGATCACGTAACTGCGGTTACGGGGTGAGTCGCTGTACCCCTTTCGAAAGATCGACCCGGGTCGGAAGATCGAGTTCCAAGCCTGGCTTCCCTGAGTCTTTTCGACAACCTCGGCCAGCTTCTGGCCGGGCGTTGGCTTCATGGGTGTGGTCACGGGGTGTTCTCCAGTGAGAGGTGGTGGAGTGAGAGAGTCGGTGCGGACGCGCAAGGCATATCAGGCATATCAGAAGCGCATTCCGTAGGAATAGCCGTGCTTGTTGTCGCGCATGTGCTGGTCACCGTCGCGGGGCGCAACGCCGGCTTTGCCCATGATGATGACGCCGGTTGGGCATCGGTCGACGCAGAGCCCGCATCGTGTGCAGACGTCTTCGTCGACCACGAAGATCACGTGATCGTCGGGGTCGGTTCCGGGAGCCACGACGTTGGTCGAGTCTTCGACGGTGCCCGCGGACAGCATGTGAATGCACTTCCACGGACAGATGTCAACGCAGCCCTCGCACATGATGCACTCGGACTGATCGATGTGGAGGAACTGCTTCGGCTTGACGCTCTTGTTCAGATCGTCAACGGTGATTTCCGCAAGGGTGTAGCCACCCGGGAAATACGGCAGTGGTGGATTCGCTTCCGTTTTGGCCATCGCGGACCTAGACCTTCTTCACCAATGGTCGGCCGTAGCTCGACACGGGCTCGAGTGCTGCCTTCTTTGCGGCGGCCTGACCGCGTTTTTGGAACGCGACCCAAAGCTTCATCTGCGCACCGAGGAACACGATGTAGATATTGGCGGCAAGGAAGTCGCGCACGGCTTCTTTCGACACGATCACTCGACCACGACCGAAGAACGTCACGCCCTGCGGGAACAGCGAGTTCGACTTGTAGCTGTAGTAGTGGTTCTCCACTTTGGGAAGAAACGCCTTCAATGGGCCGGCGGGGATGCCAATTGCATCGCTGCGCCACTTGAGGGGTCCGTCGGCCCAGGACAGGAACTGGTGGGGCACGACGCCGTAGACCCAGAACATGGCCCAGAAGAGGTACAGCGCAGCTCCCATGGATTCGCCCCAGGTGAGCGGGGTGCCAACGGGTCGCCGCTTGCCATAGGCAAACGGCAGGGCCACGAAGATCACCGTTGCCAGCAACGACGCTATGAACGCAACCACCTGTTTGTTCCTCTCCGCAACTTTCTGCGACGAAATAGTGAATGACTTTCGGTACTACTGGTACTGCCGGTCGAAAACCGCCTGCTGCCCTGTGCGGTTTCGACTTCTTCCGTCTTGTTCGGTTCTTGTTTGGTTCTGGTTCGGTTCTGGTTCGGTTTTGGATCTACATCGACGAACATCGCCTCCGAGACCGAGCTTGTGAATGCAATCACATTCTAGGTTCGGGTGCGGGCCAAGATTTTCGTCCCTCCGTTTTTATCACGGCCCAGGACCGCTACACCTAATCGAACTGTCCATAACCGATCGCTCCAGGTGAACAACTTTGTCACACGTATCTGTGCAAACGTTGCTCCGAATCCGTCGATTTCGAACCCTGAGGTTGGGCTGTAGTCCGAATCTGTCGTAGATTTGACGAGTTCGGGTTCGCCCGCACACGAACGTTCATGACTTCACGGATTCGCCGTGGAGGCGCTTCGTCGGAGGAAGACGTGGTTGAAGTCCCCGCACACCTGCTGGAGAAAGCAAAAGCCCGCCGTGCAGCCCTTGCGGGCGGTGGTACCGGCGACGCCGCAGCGTCGGCTCCAACCGGTGATGCCGCCGCAACTTCGACCTCCTCGACGCCGGCCGTAGCCGCCGCACCCAAGGCAGCCGCCCCTCCTGTGGTTTCGGCACCGGTGGTCGCGAAGACGCCTCCCCCTCCCCGTGGCTCGATGGCCGCTCGATTTGCGGCCGTGTTCTTCCTGGCGGTAACTCCCCTTTGGGCCTTCTTCATGTGGGGCGCGTTTGGAACACCCCGAGCGTCGGCGAACTCCCCCGAAGCGATCGGCGAGCGGCTCTACAACCAGAACTGCGCGTCGTGTCACCTGGGCAATGGCGCCGGAAAGGACGAGGGCGGCGTCGGACGGCCTCTGTGGAAAGGTGAAGCCGAAAAGACGTTCCCCAACCCGATCGACCAGGCCGCATTCGTCAAGCACGGCAGCTGTGCAGCCGGTCAGCCCTACGGTGACCCAAAGCGCGAAGGCGGCCAACACATCGGCCAGCAGGTCGGCGTGATGTCGAACTTCTCCGGGATCTCCGACGAGGACCTCCTCTACATCGTGGCGTATGAGCGCGCCATCCTCGGCGGACGCGAATTCCCGGTCAACCTCGCAGCCAAAGTCGGCGAGGACCCGGCGGTTGCACCCGCAGAAGAGATCAACTTCGAAGAGCTCAAACTCTCCGAGAGCAACGTCTGCGGCGACAAGGGCTGACCGAACGGCAGGTCCTTCGCGAGCCGAGGGAACGCCACATCTGAGAGCCTCAACCTGAGAGTTCCCCAAGAGTTCTCGCCGAAGGATCACGGTTCACTCATCAATCCTTCACGCGAGTGCCGTTGACTACTCATGTTCCGCTTCGTCTCCAACAGATGAAGCAAGGGAGGAGTTCAGATGTCATCGATGCTTTCACCACGAATTCTGAGGCCGGTAGTTGCGGCTCCAAATTCAGCGTCGGTCATTCCGCTCAAGCGCAAGCGCTCCAAGCGTGGCGAGGGCGACCGTTTGCGTGACGAGATTCTTGATGCAGTCGACGCGATTCTCGCGTCGAACCCGTCGCCCGATGCCGTGTCGATCCGAGCGGTCGCCGAAAAGGTCGGCTGCACACCACCGGCCATCTACCTGCATTTCTTCGACAAACAAGAAATGCTCTTCGACGTGTGTGCCCGACAGTTCACCAAACTCAACACGGCCATCGACGCCGCCGTCGACGGGGTCGCCGTCACGGATCCGCTCGGGCGTCTCGAAGCAGGTCTGCGCGCATACATCCAGTTCGGTCTGGAGCACCCCGAGCACTACCGCATCTTGTTCATGGGTCAGTCGGTACTTACCAACGATCAAATCGAGGAGCTCCGTCGAAGCGGAGTGACCGGCCTCGACCGTTTCCTCGAACGCTGCCGCCAGTGCGTGAAGGCGGGCGTCGTGTACGGTGACGACCCGAAGCTCATGGCGTACGGGTTGTGGGCTTCGGCGCACGGGATGATTTCGCTGCTGATCGCGAAACCACACGTCGACTGGCCAGCCGCCACCAAGCTCACCGATCATTTGGTGACGTCCGCGATTCGCGGCCTCGCCAAAAGCGAGTTCGCCACGACGTAAGCGGTAAGCCCGCAGCAAAAGCGCTGCGAGGGTGCTCTCGACAAGGCTTCGGGTCGGTACCAGACTAGGGAAATGCCTTCACGTCGACGGACCATCATCGCTGCACTCGCCCTGTGCGCGCTCGGTACCTTCTCGGTACCGAACGCCGCGCAGGCCAAAGGCACAAAGGTGGTGAAATCGACCTTTGCCAAGGAGGTCACCAAGGACTTCAAGGCGAAACAGCCGGGGTCGAAGTTTCTTGGCACCGAAACGGTTTTTCTTCTTCTCGAATTCTCCGGCCGCCCCAAGAAGGGGATCGTCGATGCGGTGTTCAACTTTCGGGGTGAGGCAATCGGACGCACCAATGTGAACTTCGCTACCGTCAACGACGGTCTCCTGTTCTCCTTCGGCGAGAACACGTTCGTAAAATTCTTCTTCAAGCCGGATCCGAAGAACCCCCTGCCGCTCGGAAATTTTACCGTCGACGTTTCCGTCGACAAGGTGAAGGTCGGGACCTACCCGTTCACGATCGTGCCACCGGCCGACGCCATCACGACGAACATTGCCTCGGTGAAAATCGCCAAGGAAGTCGACGAGAACAACGCGGTGGTTCAGTTGGGTAGCGTGTTCGCACCGAGCGACACGGTCTATCTCGCGTTCACCGGCGATTACGGCAAGAGCTCGTGGCTGGAAGCGCAGTGGACCGTGAGCGGCAAGGTCGTCACTGAAGGGACGCGAAGCCTCACGCTCAAGGAGAACGCAAAGGGTCAACCCGGTTCGTTTTCGTTCATCCCTGCGGGCGGCTGGCCCATCGGCACCCACTCCGTACAGTTCACCGTCAACGGCAAGCTGATCGGCAAGTACACGTTTACGGTGAAGTAACCATATGTGAACTTATTTTGTTGCGAGTTTCGCCGCTACCGCTGCCGATGACTTCCCCGCCGCCTCAACGGTGCGAGCAAGATCGGCGTCCGAGTGGGCAAAGCCCGGAAACAGCGCCTCGTACGCGCCGGGCGCCATGGCTATGCCACGAGCGAGCATCTCGTGAAAGAACGGGCCGTAGAGACCCGACGAATTGGCCGACTTTGCGTCGTCGTAGTTGCGAATCGGCGAGTCGCTCAGGTGAATCCCCAGAATGGTTCCCACAACGGGGACCTGCGCCGCAAGCCCACCAGCCCGGATCGCTGCCTGCAGGTCCGCACCGAACTTGGCGACGCGCGCCGTGAGGTCGCGATAGCGATCGTCAGTCGCCGCTTCGAGAACAGCGAGACCGGCCGCGGTCGCCAGCGGATTCCCCGAAAGCGTTCCGCCTTGGTAGACCGGGCCGATCGGTGCGACCACGTGCATGTGTTCGCGTTTGCCACCGAATGCACCCACCGGTAGCCCGCCGCCGATGATCTTTCCGAACGCCCACAGATCCGGTGTAATACCCGACCAAACGGTCGCGCCGCCCGGCCCCAAACGAAATCCGGTGATGACCTCGTCGAACAGCAACAGCGCCCCCGATTTCGTGCACGCGTCGCGAAGGCCCTGCAAGAACCCCGGGTCCGGAGGCACGACGCCCATGTTCGCAGCGATCGGTTCGACGGCCACCAGCGCGACGTCGTCGGCGATCTCCGGTATCACGTTGAACGGGGCGACAATCGTATCGGCGACGGCGCTCGGCGGCACACCGTCGCTGCCGGGCAGCCCCTGATTGGCGACACCGCTCCCGCCGGCCGCCAAGAGGGAGTCAGTAGCCCCGTGGTAGCAGCCCGCGAACTTGATGACCTTGGATCGCCCGGTGATCCCACGGGCCAACCGAACCGCACTCATCGCTGCTTCGGTGCCGCTCGATGTCATGCGGACCATCTCCAAACCGGGGACACGTTCGCACATCGCCTCCGCCAGCTTGATTTCCCCGAAGGTCGGAGCACCGTAGGTCGATCCTTTCGTGGCAGCTGCTTGGATCGCTGCAACCACGACCGGATCCGCGTGGCCCAGGAGCGTCGCGCCGTACGACTGGACAAAGTCGACGTATTTCGTTCCCTCGACGTCCCACACGTATGCACCTTCGCCCCGTTCGACGAAGTATGGGGTTCCGCCCACACTACGAAACGCCCGAACCGGTGAATTGACTCCTCCGACGAGCACCTTCTGTGCGCGCTCGAAGAGTTCTGAATTTGTATGCGCGCTTGACATATTGCTCCGTGCGATTTCGAGAAAGGACTATTGGTTTGCTTCGGCAACTTCGCGAGCGAAGTACGTCAGAATGAAATCCGCACCGGCCCGCTTGACCGCAGTGAGTTGTTCGACGGCAATCGCCGGTCCGTCGATCCATCCGCGATCCGCAGCCGCCTTGATCATCGCATACTCACCGCTGACGTGATACGCCGCAAGCGGCACGTCGACAGCCTCTCGGACTTTCGCAATGACGTCGAGATAGGTGACCGCAGGCTTCACCATGACCATGTCGGCACCTTCAGCGATGTCGAGCCTCACCTCGACAAGCGCCTCGCGGACGTTGCGCCAGTCTTGTTGATAACCCTTGCGATCTCCCCCGTTGGCGATCCGAACGTCGACGGCCTCCCGGAACGGTCCGTACAACGCGGTGGCGTATTTCGCCGAATACGCAAGGATCGAAACATCGTGAAAGCCTCCGGAGTCTAGGGCGTTGCGGATGACCCGAACCTGTCCGTCCATCATGCCGCTCGGCGCAACGACAGACGCACCTGCCCGAGCCTGGGCAAGAGCTATGCGTGCATAGTTCTCGAGCGTCGCGTCGTTGTCGACGTTGCCACGCGAGTCGAGTACACCGCAGTGCCCATGCGTGGTGTACTCATCGACGCAGAGGTCAGCCATGATGACGATCTCGTCGCCAAACTCATCCCGAAGGTCCTTCAGGGCGAGCTGGACGATGCCGTCGGGATTCCACGCCTGCGAGCCAACGTCGTCCTTCGTGGCAGGCACGCCGAAAAGGATGACCGCAGGAACACCGAGATCGACCAGCTGCTTGACCTCGTCGCGAAGTGATGCACGGGAGTGCTGAAACTGCCCGGGTAGCGACGAAATCGGATTCGGAATATCGATTCCCTCGCGCACGAAAAGCGGGGCGACGACATCGTCGACGCTCAGCCTCGTTTCGGCGACGAGCCGACGCATCGACGACGACGTGCGTAGTCGACGCGGACGGACCAGTGGTCCGGCCGATGATACGTGCACGTAGGGATCAGCCACGGTCGCGTGCCAAGCCAATGGGACACGAGACCCCGGTACCTCCGAGTCCGCAGTACCCGTTGGGATTCTTCGAAAGATACTGCTGGTGGTAAGTCTCGGCATAGTAGAAGTTCGTCTTCGTGACGATCTCCGTCGTGATGGTCCCGTACCCGGCCGCCGTGAGTTCGGCCTGGAACATCTCCTTCGACGCGAGCGCCTTCGCCATCTGCTCATCGTTGAACACGTAGATCCCGGAGCGGTACTGGGTGCCGACGTCGTTGCCTTGGCGCATCCCCTGCGTTGGATTGTGGCTCTCCCAGAACACCCGTAACATGTCGTCGAAGCTCGTCTTCGCCGGATCAAAGACGGCGAGAACGACCTCGTTGTGCCCCGTGTATCCCGAACACACCTCTTCATACGTCGGGTTCTCGGTGAACCCCGCGGCGTAGCCAACGGCGGTCGTGATAACTCCCGAAGCTTCCCAGAACTTTCGCTCAGCACCCCAGAAGCAGCCCATACCCACGACGATTTGCTCCGATCCTTCCGGAAACGGCTCGACAAAGGAGTTGCCGAACACGTGGTGCGTAGGGCTGAGCGGCAACGGATGCGGGCGCCCGGGGAGGGCGGCATCCGCGGAGGGCATTTCGGCAGGCTTTCGGCTGAACAGCGACATGGTCGACGTCCTTTCAGGGCTGATGGATCCGCCCGATTCGTTGCTGGAACGCTACCTCGTTGTAAAGGCAACTCGGGTACCCCTACGCTACCGGTCGCCACGAGAAATGCCGACGTGCGTCGCCAACGCCCAACGTACGAAGCGTTGCGCTATCGCACCAGCCGAAGCGGGTCGCCCTCGATCACCGCTGTCCACGTCGTTTGGTCCGTCGGAGAGGCTCCACCGTTGAACGACATCGAAATCTGCGACCAACAGTTCGTCTTCACCGATTGGTCACAGGAGTAATCATCCGGGACCGCAACGCGAATTCGAACCACGGACCCGTTGAAATCGCTTCGCGTCAGACCGCTGATCGTGCAACCCGAACCGGTCGGCGTCACTGCGGCCGATGTCACCTTCGAAATCCCGCACGTCCAGGGAGCGCCCGTGCCGTCGGCTGGGGCCACGAACGTCAGATTCACCGTGCCCGCGGCTGTATCGCCGATGTCGAAGAGCTCGACGCGGAGATACTTCCCCGCATATTCCGGTGTCACGCGCGTCATGTGCAGCGAGGAACTGGTGGAGCCACCAAGGTTCACATAGACCGGGAGGCGTTCCAACGCGGTGGTTGACAGCCCGGTTTCGCTTCGCGCTCCGGTACCTGGATCCACCCATGCAGCCCGAATCGAGTACCCATTCTTGGCCGTGCCGCCCGTTGGCTCCTCGACGTCGGTACGGACTCGGACCGTGTACAAACCGCGGGCCACACTCGCAGCGGGGATTCGACAAATCGTTACCCACCGGCGAAAGCCACGGGCGAACTCTTCGGCCGCCGCGTCACGCACCCCTCCACCGTTGTCACGCACACCGTCGGCCGGATACAGCAACTCGAACATCGTTCCCGAGTACGGGACCGATGAGTTGAACGGGCCAAGGCCGAAGGTGTGAAAGTCACGTCGACAGACCGGGCTCTCCGCCAGACCACTTCCGCCGGTGGGCTCGTTGTAGCGGCGCAACTTACCGGCGTCGTCGAGGGCGAAGTCGTCGATCAGCTGAGACGACGTCGTACGCACCTGGAATCGTTGGCCGTCGAAGCGGTTGTCATTGAACGCGGAACCGGCAGGGATCGTGGCCACCGTCGTCAACACGCACAATTCGTCGATGAACTGCAACACGATGTCATCAGTACGCTGATTATCGATCGTAAGCACACGGTTCGTCGTCGGTGGGGCAGAACACGGACCCGGCACGACGGGTCCGGCGAGGACCGGGGGATCGTAGACGTTCGTCGTCGCAACGCCTCCGACGGCCAGCACGAAGTCGTCGACAAGCGAGTTGTCGCCGAGATCGAACACTCGCCAGCGCGTGTCGTCGAAGGTCGTGATCACCGAGTTCGCACCGGTGGCGATGTCGACCGATACCGACTGCATACATGCTCCACTCACGGCATTCACCCGAATGCTGGTCGTGCGATTGTTCGTGATCGTCAGCGTGTGGGCCGGGCCCGACACGGCGCTGCACGGGGCGGGAACAACTCCGGTTGGTCCGGCGATCACGGGCGGGGGCGGCGGTGCGGGGATCGGATTCACCGGCGCGACCCCCGTAAGAACGGTTCCCGAAGGTGCAAAGACATCGAATCGAGTCGTGGTAGGTGCAGGTCCTGAGTAGCTGTTCGGCCAGTAGTACCCCTCGTGGTCACCGGTGCACCACGCAAGACCGCCCGCCGTGCTCCCGTCGAGGTACCGGGTGGTCGCGTCGGCGATCCAGCTCGAGATAGCCGCCATTTGTCCTCCAGCAGGGAAGACGGGAAGGTCGCATCGCGACCCGGTGCTCGCGGTCACGGGATCGAAGATCGAAATTTCGAGATCCTGCCCCGGCGGGGCACCGCGCGTGCTGATTCCGTATTTGTACCCGTCGGACTTGAACTCGCTATTTGCACCGCGCGTGTTGGACGTCGCGTTGCATCGGTAGACAGGGGTGTTTGCGTCGGTGGCGTCGTCGACACAGTTGTCCGCGCCGAACCGGTCCCCGTCGTGTTTGCGGGCCGCCGGACCGAACTGGCTCAGCCAGAAGTTGGGTTGGACGCCCCCGGATTCCGGATCGTTTCCGAGTGTGGCCTGCGGCGACCCAAGTCCGAGCGGTTGTACGTATTCGGCGACAGAGCGCTTCTGGAGTACGAACGATTCTTGCCCGAGGATCCGGGCGAAGAACGAGGGAACGGCTTCGGTGACCGTGACCGTGAGCTGATTCGGTTTGACACCCTGCTCGATCAGCTTGGTGCCACCAAAACCATTCTGGTCGAGGAGGCGATCAGCTTCACCAAAGCCGCCGGTGACGTCGTCGGGCAGAAACACAACCCCACCCAGCGCCGCGGCGTCGGCCGACCGCTGGGCCTGCATGCCTCGGTAGGTGTAATACGCCGCGTCGACGGCCATGCCGACCAGTGCCAGCAGGATCGGGCCCACGATCGTCATCCAGATAATGGCAATCCCGTGCTCACTCACTCGTTTCGTTCGCAACCTTCGTCGGTTGCGACACGCCCGAATGGCGGTTCTCATGGTTCGCACGATTGTCCGCCAGCGGCAGAAACGGGTTCCAATCGCATCATCGTCGATGTGAACATGACCTGGTTCTGCAACAAAATTCCGGTGACGCTGCGGTAGCGGAACTTCACCGCTACGCCGAGGTAATCGTTGCTGCCCAGTGGTCCGCAGGCCGACTGATCTGCGGCCGGCCATGAGAACGACGGTGCTTGGACCCAGTCTTTCGTGCCCGCGTTCCAGGAGAAGCGATAGCACTCCGCGAGGCAGGTGTTCACATCACCGGGCGTCGATGTGCCGCCTTCGGGAAGACCGGTGGACGGGTCCGCCTTGTAAATGGTGAGGCTTACCGGCTCTGCCGAAATGTTCGACATCGCCGCCTTGACCGACGCCTTCACCGCCAGCTGGTAGTCATCCACGCGAGCTTGGGTCACGCCTGTGCGAGCGCCCGCCGAAACGGCCGTTTGTGCGTACGTGGTGTTCCAGAAGTACAGGCCGAACTCGACGATGCCGATCACCATCAGGAGCAGCAGCGGCGCAATGATCGCCGTCTCTACAGCAGCCAAGCCGGATTCACGAGATCGGGCGCGACGCGCGGTTCGGCCGCCACCATCTCGATCGCCCCGCGAAAAACCCTTGAAAGCCACTCCCATTGTTCGGCGTTTTGGGAGCTCGGGTTAAGGAAAATCAACCGGGCCGCGGCGGCCGGTCGAAATGAGGCGATCGGTTAATCAGCGCTTGTCGTGGTGGGCACCTACCAGCACCACCAACATGACGCAGGGCTCCGCATAAGGATTTCTCCACGCATGCCGGGTGCCGTTTTGCACGACCGTGTCGCCGGGACCCAACTCGACGGTGGCGCCGTCGTCGAGTTCGAGGACACACCGGCCGGAAATGACGTACTCGAAATCGACCGTGGCCGTCGTGTGCATACCGGGGTGGTCGGGCTCCATATGACCCGCAAGGCCGGGGAGCAGGGTCTCGAATTCGCTGACGGCAGCTTCCATGTCGAGTGCCGCCGTAGCGACGGTGGTCGGCGCGACGGCGGTAGTCGGCGCGACGGTGAACATCCCGACGCGATAGCCGCCGACCGGCGGAAAATAGTCGTGTGCGCTCGGCTTGGATCCGTCATCGGGAAATCGCATGACCGAGTCGGCCCCCCAGAGACGGTGGAACTCGGTCCCGGGCGCCAGTGCGAGCGTGATCCCCGCGACCTGTTCGTCGCTGGCGAACACCGCCTTTCCGTCGGGGGAATGGCCGGTTACGACGCGTCGTACGTTCATGGGAATCCTTGTCCGGGAAGGGGCGGGTGCTCGCAGACTACCCGTGGCGTTTCGCGCACACCATTTTCCACCATTTGCCCCCTTTTACGGGGAGTTCTGGTGAAGCGCCGCGTTGAGGCCGCCCCATTCCGCGCCATTCGCCACCGCTTCCACCGCACCGGTCTGGGAGTTGCGACGAAAGAGGAGGTTGCTTTCACGCGACAGCTCACGTGCCTTCACGACCGAACCATCGGGCAGCTTCACGCGCGTTCCTGCAGTGATGTAAAGGCCGGCCTCGACGATGCAGTTGTCGCCCAACGAGATCCCCAGTCCGGAGTTCGCGCCGAGGAGACAGCCCTCCCCGAGCGTGATGGTTTGCTTCCCGCCGCCGGACAGCGTGCCCATGATCGACGCACCGCCTCCGATGTCGGACCCATTCCCCACCACGACACCCGCGCTTATGCGTCCCTCCACCATCGATGTGCCGAGGGTTCCGGCATTGAAGTTGCAGAAGCCCTCGTGCATGACCGTGGTGCCTTCGGCGAGGTGAGCTCCGAGGCGAACACGGCCGCCGTCGGCGATGCGCACGCCACTGGGAATGACGTAGTCGATCATGCGGGGAAACTTGTCGATCGAGATGACGTTGATCTGGTGGCCGTCAGCCGACAGCTGAGCCCGTCGGAGGTTGAAACCCTCGGGATCGAATGGACCCACGGTGGTCCACACGACGTTGTTCAGAAGCCCGAACGCGCCGTCGAGCGATATTCCGTGCGGCTGTACCTTGCGATGCGACAGCAGGTGGAGGCGCAGGTATACGTCGCTGGCATCGACGGGAGCATCGGTTGGCTGACCTACGAAGGCAGCAACGATTCGACGGGTCCCGCCCAAAGGTGCATTCCCTTGAATAAGCGTACGTACGGTCTTGAGAACGTCCACGTTGGCGTGGACCTTTCCATCCCCATGCGTCCACTCGAAGGCGGCAAGGGCCTTGTCGATGCCAGGGACGTCCAATTCATAGGTATGCGTACCGTTGACATGACCGACGACGTCGGCAAGGACCGCTCCCGATCCGAAGTTCTCCCCGCAGTTGACAACGGGGTACATGGTGTCGAGAACACGGCCGCTGGGGGACACGGTGGCGATCCCCACGGCAAACGCGAACGGGTTTGCGTAGCCCGGGCGAGCCTGCACGGCATCGATGAAATTCTTGAACTCTTCGGCGGATTGGATGGCACTCACGAGCACGAAGTTAGCGCTGCACCGATGGTGCCCGGGAAAGGTTTGCAAACGCGCCGTTCATCTGTTCATGACGCCACCGAGACGCAGGCATCGAGGAGGCCCTCGATGGTGCTGGGTTCCGCGGTGGCCGCGACCACCAACCCAAGGTTCTCGGCGGTGAGCGTGGTCGCCAATCCCATGCTCACGATCCGACGGGGGCGCGCACCGGCGAGCGCCGATGCAGTGACCGTGGCCGTGGAGGACGAGGTCAGCACGACGAGATCAGCACCCAACAGGGCCTGGACGTGGGCGGCGCTGACAACGGCGGGAACCGTTCGATAGGCGTCGACCACATCGACAATCCAACCCTTTTGCGTCAAGCCGTCGGCGACGACAGCGCGGGCCACTTCAGCGCGCGGGAAGAGCACCCGGTTGCGGCCGGCCGACGGAGCAGTTGGCGCACGTGACGGTGGTGCGGGGAAGGCCTCCACCAGACCTTCACCGATGACTCGCTTCGGGACGAGATCGACCGCGCGGCCACGGTCGAGCACGACCTGCGCGGTTCCGGGACCGACCGCGGCAAGCTTTGGCCACGGTCCGACGTGCTGGGCCGCTGCGTCGAGAAACCTCCGTGCGGCGTTCGGGGAGGTGAGGACGACCCAGTCGTACTCGCCAAGCGTGTCGACGGCAGCACGAAGCGCCGCGCCACCGTCGACGGGATCGGCGATCACGATGAGGGGAACCTCGAGCACCTCGGCACCCAACGCTTCGAGACGCGCCACCAGGGGGCCGGCCTGTTCTGCGGCTCGGGTCACTGCCACGGTGCGGCCGCTCAAGGGCCGGTCACTGGGCCGACGGTTCGGGGCGCCGGTTCGCGTCACGCTAACCCCGAGCATCGAGCAGGGCTCGACCGCCACCGTCGAGCACCTCGCAGGCCAGGGATCGACCAAGTGCGAGCGGATCAGTTCCCTGACTTTCGGCCCGGACGATCGACGTCCCATCGAGCGACGCGATGAGGACTCGCATCGTGAGGAGACCCTCGGGCGAACCATCGACAGATCGAGAAGGGCTCTGTGCCTCGGTGGCAAGCGCGCCGACCGGGAGGTCGCAACCGCCGCCGAGTTCGGCAAGGTAGGCCCGCTCGGCGCTGATCTCGCGCAGGGTTTGCGGGTCGGTGATGGCGGCCAGCATCGATCGGGTCTCGACATCATCGTCTCGACACTCCACCGCAATCGCCCCCTGGGCCACCATGGGCAACATCACGTCGACGCTCAAAAACTCGACGGGAAAGCGCGTCGAGACTTCATCGAGGATGGCCAGACGTTCGAGCGGGACGGCGGCCAACACCACCGCATCGAGCTCCCCGACGCGATTGATACGCGTACCTACGTTCCCGCGAATGGACACGACGTCGAGGTCCGGTCGAATCGAAAGAAGTTGGGCTCGGCGTCGAACCGACGACGTACCGACCCGCGCACCGTGGCGAAGACCGGCAAGCGTTGATCCGATGAGCGCGTCTCGAACATCCCCTCGAATCGGCACACCTGCCAACACCAGTCCGTCGGCGGTCGTCGAGGGCAGGTCCTTGGCACTGTGGACGGCAATGTCGGCATCGCCACGCAGCACCGCCGACTGCACTTCCTTGACGAAGACTCCCTGGCCGCCAAGATTGTGCAGCGGCGTGCCGATCGCTTGCGTGCGATCGCCGAGCGTGTCTACGAACACCGACTCCACGAACGATCCCGACACCGACAGAAGCGACGCAACGTATTCGGTTTGCCAACGAGCGAGGGGGCTCGAACGAGTCGCCGCTCGAATGAGCGGCATCTATAGCCCTTCAGACTCGACGCCTGCGTCGTCATCTTCCAGATCGAACAGCAAACGGAGCGCATCAGCGATGCGTTGGCCCTTGATCGTGCCCGCGTGGGACTTGAGCGCAACCGTTGGCTCATGCAGCAACTTCGCCATCAACTGGCGGGTGGCATGGTCAACGAGTTCAGCTTCACGAGGGGTCAACCGAGCCGCGTAACGATCGAACTCGCTCTGGCGAAGATTCTCCACACGACTACGAAGTGCACGTATGACCGGGGCAGCCTGGCGACCTGCAGCGTCGGCTTCGAAGCGAGCGACTTCGGCCTCCACAATGGCTTCGACATGTTCGATTTCCTTGCGACGCTCTTCGAGGCCCGCCTCCACAAAGGATCGAATTCCGACCATGTCAAGCAGGGTCACTCCCTCGATTTTCGCGACGTCGGGCTCCACGTCGCGCGGGAGCGCAGTGTCGACGATGAGGAGCGGCTTGCCTCGACGCGCCGCCATCACGGCCTCGACGTCGTCGACTTGAAGCACGGAGGAAAGCGCAGAGGTGGCGGTGAGCAAGACGTCGACGCGTTCCAGCGTCGCACCCAACTCATCAAGGCCCACGTACGACGCACCAAGGCGCCGAGCGAGATTCACCGCTTTCTGACGCGTGCGGTTCGCAACGACAACATCGCTGACGCCGCTCGTCTGCAGTGCCGCGACCATGCTCACGCCGATCTCGCCCGTGCCGAGCACCAAGACCGAACGGCCGACCAACGAGCCACCCAACGTCGCCGCTGCCAACTCGACAGCCGCATGCGAAACACTGGCCGTGCCCCGCGAAATCGCCGTTTCCGTTCGAGCGCGTTTGCCGGCTTCGAGGGAATGTCGGAACAGGGCCGAAAGGTGCGGGCCACACGTCCCGGCCTCGCGTGCCATGTCCCAGGCCCGTCGGACCTGACCGAGGATCTCGGTTTCACCGACCACCGCGGAGTCGAGTCCAGATGCAACGCCGAACAGGTGGCGCACCGAACCGTGTTCGAACGACGTTTGGAGATACTTACCGAACTCCGCGATGTCGAGACCACTCAGCTCCGCGAAGAACCCATGAATCGCTCCCACCGCACCATGGAACGTCTCACAAACAGCGTAGACCTCCGTGCGGTTGCACGTGGACAGGACGAGGACCTCGTCGATGTCGGGGGCCTGTTGCAGTGAGCGCAGCGCCTTTTCGACGCCCGCGGGCGGTACGGTCATCCGCTCCAGCACTTGGAGCGGGGCGGCATGGTGGTTGAGACCAACGACAACTACAGACACGAAGCTCCAACCGCCGAACCACCGAGACGCGAGCAATGCACCGTCGTACGCAGCACTGCGGGGCGTGAGACGGTCAGAACCATGACCTCTATTCTGGCCGCTCCCGTGACCCTCAACCAACACGAATGGTTCATCTCGCGCCTGTCCCGATCATCGAAACGACCGGGGAATCGTCTCGGTGATGCTGGTAGTAGCTGAGAACCTGCAACTCGACGGCGAGGTCGACGGAGCGAACCGCGACGTCGTCGGGGACAACCAGCACCGCCGGGGAGAAGTTCAAGATCGACCGAATGCCGGCGGAGACCATCTCGCCGGCGACTCGTTGCGCAGCATTGCCCGGTGTCGCGATGATGCCGATGGCCACGCCTTCTTGTTGCACGATCGACCTCAACTCCGCGGTCGGGCGAATCTTCAGATCACCGACTGGTTCGCCCGTTTTTCGCGGGTCGGCGTCGAGAACGGCGGCAATTCGAAAGCCTCGGGCGGAGAACCCGCCGTAACTGGCCAGCGCACGGCCAAGATTGCCGATCCCGATGATCACCACCGGCCAGTTCTCGGTGAGACCGAGTTCGAGTGCGATGCGTCGAACGAGCGTCTCGACGTCGTAGCCCACACCCCGTGTTCCGTAGGTCCCGAGGTAGCTGAGGTCCTTGCGCACCTTCGCGGCATTGAGGCCCGCGAGTTCGGCCAATTCGTCCGAGGAAACCGTCGTGCGACGGCTGCGCAGCAACTCCTGCAAACCACGGTGATACACCGGGAGTCGAGCGACTGTCGCGTCGGGAATGCGCCGTGGGGACCTGGACACCTCATCACCCTACGGGCTTGTGCACATGTTCACAAGCGACCTGGTCATCCGTCACATCTGCCTCGAAAGGCCTCTGCAGCAGCCCGTACCTCTCCCGGAGATGCGCATTCGTGTGAACTGAGGGTTCGTGAAAGCACTCATCAAGGACTTCAAAGGTTTCGCGCTGTCCGGCAACGTGGTCGACCTGCGATCGGTGAAGGGACTCATGCGCGTCGGCATGAACTTTCGAGCTCAAGGCAACCGGGAGTGCGACTACTGCAAGGAGTTCATTCCGGTCGACGCAAGCCGCTGCAAATTCTGTACCTCCGAAATCGAGCCTGTCGTTCCGGACTGATTGACCGAACGTCGATTTCGACGACGCCCCGGGTCGACAAGAATGGGCTGTCGTGTTCCGGACTGCAATCGCTGTTTTCGCCGCAATGGTGGCCGTCGCGTTTGCGTTCAATACCTATGAGCACTGGCTTTTGCGCCGTACTCGGCAGTACCTGGCATGGACCGTCGCAATGGTCCTGTTTGCGGTCGGGGCCGCTGCGTTGGCGTGGGGATCGGAGCTCGGGTGGTCCAGCACGGCGTTTCGGCTCTTTTATGCGGCTGGGGCAATCACCAATGTTCCGTTCCTCGCCGTCGGACAGCTGTATCTGTTGGTTCGTCGGCGCACGGCCGATCGAATCTTCGTTGTGGTGAGCGTCGTTACGTCGTTTGCATTCGGGGTCGTTCTCGCCGTGCCCTTTGTGGGCAAGCTTCCGAGCGAACGCCTCCCGAAGGGCGACGAGGTGTTCGGGCTCGCACCGCGAGTGTTCGCAGCAGTCGGCTCGGGGGGCGCGGCCGTCGTATTGGCCGCCGGCACGATCATGGGCATCGTCCGGATTTCCCAGGCCCACCGACGACACCCCCTCGCGGGGGCTCGGCGGCGGATCACTGGCCTTGCGCTGTTGACCCTCGGCACGTTTGTCTCGGGGGCGAGTGGTCTGTTGAACTCGGTACTCGGCGCGATGAGCGCGTTCTCGGTGACCCTCGTGATCGGCGTAGTGATCTTGTTCGCAGGTTTCATGCTGTCGACCTCGTCTACGTCGTCGACCGCAGCACGCCGGTAACGGCACGCCGCTAGCCGGGCCCCAAGCGTTCCGCGCTCGCTCGCTTGGGCCCCAAGCGTTAGCGATCGTGGTCTAAGCACCCGAGGAGAGCACCAGGACGAAATCGTCAGAGCTGAGATGGGGGTGTTCGGTCTTCGCGGGGTTGAAGACAACTTCACCCGTTGCGGATCGTCGATAACCGAGGGCCGTCGCGCCCACACTCGACATGGTCGCAACGATTTGGCCGAACGACGTCGCCGCCTCGACACCATAGAGAGCAGCTGGTTTGAGCTCAATGGTGCACCCGTCGGAATCGAAGAGGTCGACGAACACTCGATCCAATTCGTGGCGTTCGGCAAGTTGCGCCAGCATCAACGACGTCAATTCGTCGCTCACGATGAAATCGTCGGCACCCGTGGCTTGGGCGAGAGGAGCATGGCGTTGATCGAGGAGTTCGGCCACCATTCGCACGGGCCCCACCGCTTCGCGATCGCGCACTCGCGAAAATGCGAGAAGAGTAAGCAACGTGCGAGCATCGGCTTCCTCGATCGTAAGGTCGTTGCGGTAGCCGAGCACGATGACTTCATGGAAGGCGTTGCGCGCTGCATGCTCGGCAACGCTCTCAGGACCACCGGCCAACTCATCAATCTCGATCGACACATGGCGGACGTCGATGGACGAGCGAACGTCGGCGATACTAACGCGATCCGGATCAACCAGCACCTGCACGGTAGTATGTGCACCTAGAAATTCGTCGAGTTCGCTCAGAACGCGTGGTCCGAGGTCACTCCAGCCGACAATGATGATCCTGCGAAGCTCGGGTTCAACACTCACCTGGGCCGGAACAGCTAATGCGGCGGTGTCCTTGGTGCCCGTGAACGTGAACTCCGAATCGTCGCTGGCAATCGCAATGATCTCATCACCTGCCTCGATGACCGTGTCTGCCGGCGGGTTGAGTTCAACCGTTCCATCGGCTCGGAGCCGCCCCATCACCGCACATGTTTCGAAGCTCAGCTGGGTCTGGAGGTAGGTCTGGCCAACCACCTGTGGGTGGGGAGCGAAGTAGATCTCGTCGCCATCGAAATCGAGGAGTTCGTGGAACACCACGCTGAGCCCTCGTTGACGACACGCTTGCGCGGTCAATTCGGCCACGACGTCGTCGGAGTTCACCGTCACGAGGCGATCGCCAAACAAGGACCGCAGCGAGGAAGCAGTTTCGCGATCGTTCACCTCGGCCACCACGGGAGCGACCGTAAGGTCACGATCGACGGCTCGCAGTGCCAGAAGGGTCTTGACGGTGCCCGACGGTCCGGCCTCACCTTCAACAATGATCACGGATCGACACTCGGAATAGTTCACGATTCGGAGGTTCGCGATATCGGACGGGTCACCACGACGGCACACAATCGTGGTTCCGCGAGTGTCTGGGATCGCATCGCGAAGGGCCTCCTCCATCGCTTCTTTGTCGTGGAGCGCAAGGATGACAATTGCGGCATCCCTCCGACTCTCGTTCGCAATAGTGAGCTCACCCACCACAGCGGCAACTCGCTCCGACCACCCGAGAATCACCGTGTGGTCGCGCTCCAAGACTGAGCTCCGGCCTTTTCGCAGCGACTCGATTCGCTGATCAACCGTGTTTGCGATCAGACCGATCAGGCTGCCGGCAATGAAAATGCCGGCAAGAGTGACGACCAACGTGAGAATTCGGGTCGGCCATGTTCCGTCGGCCGCGAACGAACCAGAGTCGAGAACACGGAGAACTGACTGCCAGAACGCTTCCACCGGCGAAAGCTTCTTCCCGCCGTTGATCCCACCCATTTGGAAGACGGTGAGGATCGCGGCAGAAACGGTGATGACCGCGAGGGTGAGGAGGCCGAGCCAGGAAATGACAACCCAGGGACCGCGCGCCAGCGCCGTGTCGAATCGGTATCGAGCTCGAGCGCCAAAGGAGTTCTGCGCACCCGCCCGTTCATGAATGGCCGACCCGGCCTTCGAGGTGGAACTCGCAGAGGGCTTCGCCCGAACAAGTCGGTTTCGCGCCTTTCCCTGTTGGAGGCGGCGCGCCGCCTTCGATGGAGTATCTCGATTGTCCGACACGGAAGTAGGTACCTTTCCCAACTTTGGAGTGAAGGAAAGTTACTACCACTCTCTGTGGCCCGCAGACTGTTTCGGGCTATCCCGCGCAGAACCTTCTCGAGAACGCCGACGGTGGACTCGCGTGTGGACTAGCGGGACGGTAGCTGGGGAACGTGTCGTACATGCGCGTTTGTTCGCGCCCATACGACCTCACGCCCTCAACGTCGTCGGTGACGCAGACCGCGACCATCGCGACGATGCGGGGGACGCGGCGCCCCGCCCCTCGACAGCGTCGTTGATATGTGGCGCAATGTGGTTGGCAATAGTTTTTCGGACCACAATTTGCCACGGACGTACCTGCGGTCATCCGGCCGGCAAGGTCGAGCATGCGGAGTCCGAGCGCCGCGAGGAGCAACGGCACGTGCTCGGCTTCGATCGTCAGCCCACCCTTTGCGAACATATGGGTGCCTTCCACGTTGCACGGTTGACCATCGAGCAACGCGACAAGCGCATCGACGAACTGTTCAGTCCTGGCGAAGACGCCGCTAGAGGACTCGCCGAAGAAGCCTTCCACAACAACCTGGTGCGAGGTTCCTACGCCCAAGGTGAATCGGCCATCGAGCGCGCTTTGCGCCGTTCGATACACGAACGCGTCGAGCGGACGTCAGCCCTGCAACTCCCGATCGAACATGACCTTGATGCGCTCGTAGGACCGCGTCGCTGCGGCATCGTGATACGCGGCGCCGAACACGCCGAAGCCGTGGTCGGCACCGTCGTGGATCTCGCCCTCGCCGTTCGCGAGCGCGTTGGTCGCATCGATCAGTGCGGTGTTGGCCGACGCCGGTTGCATGGTGTCCGCCGACCCGAAGCCGATGTACAACGAACCCGTATAGGGAGGCACGCCGAGGTGCGGAGAATCAGGCGCATCCGTCGTGCAAAACGAGGGGTGCAAGCCTGCGGCGGCGCGGAACACATCGCCGTGATCACGAATCGTGCACAGTGAAGACCGTGCTCCGATGCAGTAGCCGATACACGCCATCGCCCCGTCGCGCGCTGCGGGGTCAGACGGGAGCCAGGCGCGAACCGCAGCGAGATCCTCGGCAACTTCGGCTTCACTGGTCCCGAGCACGAGGCCGAACATCTTCTGTATTTCGTCGTCGCTTCGGCTCTTCATCGTGTACCAGTGTTCGGCCCGGTGGTAGCGGTCGAAGGTGATCACGTAGTAGCCCCATTCGGCGATGCGCGCCATGGTCTTCTTCGAGCCCTCGTCGAGTCCAGGACCGTGGTGGAAGAACACGACCACGGGGAAGGGTCCGTCGCCGTCGGGACGCTCGACGTGGATGCCCATCGGGCCAGTTGGTGTGGTGGTTGTTTCCGTTCTCGAGATCATGGCCCGTACTTTGGTCGACTCACGACGACGGGTCAAACCGCCAGGGTTACACGGGTCAAACCTTGGTTACACGTCGAGGCCGCGTAGCCCGCGCCGCAACAGCTTGCCCGAAAGCCCGTGCGGAAGTTCGGGGACAAACGTGAATTTCGTCGGGCACTTGTACCGCGCTAGCCGCTGACCGCAGAACGCAATGAGGTCATCTTCCTCGAGGAGTCGATCCGGTTTCGCCACCACGAAAGCTTTCACCGTCTCACCGCTATGGGGATGCGGGGAGCCGATGACCGCAACGTCGGCGACGCCGGGATGCTGTGTCAGGACAGACTCGACCTCCGCGGGATAGACGTTGAAGCCCGACACGATGATCAGGTCCTTCTCCCGGTCGACGATGGTGAGATAGCCCTCGGCATCGGCGACGGCAATGTCGCCCGTGCGAAGCCATCCGTCGGCCGTAAGTGCGCGTGCCGTTGCGACATCGTCATGCCAGTAACCGGGGAAGACGTTGGTTCCCTTTACCCAGATCTCTCCCGGATCTCCCACCAATGCGTCGCCGCCGCTCTCGTCGACGAGACGTACTGCGACGCCCGGAACAGGGAGCCCGATGGTGCCCATGTGTTCGCCGGTGAAATCGGAGGTACTGACCACGGGCGATGCCTCGGTGAGGCCGTACCCTTCGCCGATATGGAGACCGAACCGGTCGAAGAACGCACCGGCCAGCGTCGGGTCGAGTTTCGACGCGCCTGAACCGGCGATACGCACCGACGCAAAGTCACGTCGGGTTGCTTCTGCCGGAGGCAGCGACACCCACGATTCGAACATGGGCGGCACGCCCACGACGACGGTGAGTTCGCGCTCTCGGATCGACTGCAACGCGGAGAGCGGATCGAACCGTTGGATCAACACGATCGACGCACCGGCGCACAGGGCCTGCCCAAGGGCGCCGTTGAGGCCGTAGATGTGAAACAGCGGGAGGGCACCGAGCACCGAGTCCGTCGGGAGGAGCGCGCTCGTTCCCGTTGCCTGCACGTGGTCGATGTTCGAGAGCAGGTTGGCGTGGGTCAGCATCGCTGCTTTCGGAGATCCTGCCGTGCCACTCGTGAACATCAACGCAGCCAGATCGTCGGGTGCACGCGCAACCAGCGGTGCAGCGTCGGACACCAACAGGTCTTCGAACGCGGTCGTGTCGGGAAGCGTGACGCCTTCCGGGACGATCACGGTTTCGATACCGAAGGCTGCCCGGTCGAGTCCGGCAAAGGCGTCGCTCCCGGTCGGCCCGACGAAAGCCACCCTGGGTTCGACCGACGCCAGCTCCCCCGCCAACTCCTGGGTTGGGCTCTGCGGATTCAGGGGCACCACGACGGCGCCGACGCCGAGGGCCGCAAGATACGCGACCACGAAGTACCAGTTGTTCGCCATCAACAGCGACACCCGGTCTCCCGGGACGACGCCGTGTTTAATGAGTCCGCCGCGCAGTGCACCGACCTGCGCTCGCAAGTCGCCGTAGGTCGTGACGTGGTTCGCGCTGATGAGGGCGACGCTGTCGTCGGGATGCGCGTCGATGATGGATGCGAGGTTCATCGGAGGGTTCTCGCGGCTGAGCTCAGCGTGCGGGCAATGGCCACGGTCGTTTCGGTGGTTTCGGAGTCGGGAAGGGTCATGAGCTGATAGATCCCCGCCGCGAAGAGGGCCAGAAGCAAGATCGCGATCGTGACGACGGTGGCGGGACGCATCCGGCCATTCTGGCCGATGGAACCACCCTGTGGTGTGCCCGCAGAGCGCACGCGCAAGAATCGCTTGACTCTTCCGCGACGGAAGACGCCCGAAATGGTGGGGCCATGTTTGGATTAGGAACGTTTGGAGCCGGTGGAGCTTGTGGTGCGTTTGGGTAGCTCGTGGTGCGTTTCGGCTGGCCGAACGCACCACAAGGGTGTCAAACGCACCACAAGCTTCGCGGTTAGATGGCCGCGGAGATGGTGACGGCCGAGCCAGCGCCGAGTCCGAGCTCGCGAGACGCGTTCGCACGGTCGAGGGCCACGGCCAACAGCCCGTAAGAGTCGACCACGAGGCCGACTTCCCCACCCTTGATGTCGCCGAACGCGCTCACCACGCGAACGGTGCGCGTGGTGTTGTTCCACACGAGAGAGAGCACGTCGCCGAACATCGACACCTCGTCGGGACCAATGTTGAGTTGGACGTTTCCGAACACGTCGACCCACAGCGCCTCCGCGTGGATCGAGAGTTGGTCGTCGGCGACGCGGCTGAGCGGCACGATGCCCGGAGTGAGTATCGCCGGATCGACGGGCTCACCCAACGCGTCGAACGCAGTGCCGGTGGCGAGGCGTGCGGCGACGGGCGCGAACACGTCGCGACCCGCGAACGTCGCGCCGGGAGCAGCGAGGTGAAACTCCTCGTTGGTGAGGCACACGGCACGTCGTGCGCCGCCGAGCATTGCGACTGCGGGCGCGAGGAGGCCGTTGTCGGGACCGACGAGCGTCATGTCGCCGGCCTCGATCGCGATTGCTCGACGCGTCGTGCCGACTCCGGGGTCGACGATCGCCAACACGATTCCGTCGGGAAGGTACTGGATGCTGCGCACCAGCGCGAGGGAACCGGCACGCACATCGTGCGGCGCAATGTTGTGTGTGATGTCGATCACTGCGGAGCCGGGGGCCAGCTGATGAAGCACGCCTTTGCAGACGCCGACGAACTCGTCGGCGAGGCCGTAGTCGGTGAGGAACGAGATGGGTTTCATGACGCGCCGAGTTCCGTCGCCCGTTTGGTTGCGGCCGACACGGCGTCGAGGATCGCGGCCCGAACGGCACGGTCCTCGAGGGCCCGTAGCCCGGCTGCGGTCGTGCCGCCGGGTGAGGTGACGTTGGCACGCAGCGTTGCGGCCTGATCGGGATTGCGGACCAGCATTTCCCCGGCACCACGAATGGTTTGCGATGCGAGCGCTACCGCGGTAGCCCGGGGAAGACCCTGGAGCACCCCCGCCTCGATCATCGCTTCGGCGATCAGGAAGATGTAGGCCGGGCCGGATCCGGAGACGCCGGTGACGGCGTCGAGTTGCCACTCCAAAACTGCTTCAACGATCCCCACCGATCCGAGGATTTCACCGGCCCACTCGACGTCGATCGGAGTTGCCCGTGTCCCGCCGGCGATCCCCGACGCACCGAGTCCGACGAGCGCCGGTGTGTTCGGCATCGCGCGCACGACCGCGGTGCTGGGTCCGAGCCACGACTCCATGCTGGTGATGGTGACGCCCGCCGCGACCGATAGGACGCGTGTCGCCTGGGCGCTGATGTCGTTGCACACCGAAGCCACATATTGCGGTTTCACGGCGACGAGAAAATCCGACCCGCTCGATGGCGTGGTGGCCTCCGCGGTGCTGACGCCGTAGGTCTCTTCGAGTCGGCGTCGAGCGTCGGCGCGCGGCTCGACGACTTGGATCTGGGGGGCGGCGCACCAGTTTTTGTCGAGGAGTCCACCAAGGATCGCCTCGCCCATGTTCCCACCACCGACCACACACAGACGTACCGCACCGGGGACTGACATGGCGTAGAGGCTAGCGGCGCTGGGGTCTGCGAAAACGCCAAAGAACTGGCGATGCATCCGACCGAAAGCGTAAGGAGACGTCCAGAAGCCCGGAGGCTGCACTCACCGATTCGCACTTCCCCGAACGAATCAACAAGCGGACGCCACCGGGCTTCTTGGTGAGACGAACGTTATCGGTGCTCAGTAGCAAACGCAAGCGAAGAAGTGGTGGATCTTTGAAAAAGTATCGGTTCGCATACCTTTTCGCCGGATCGCCGCGCGGTTAGCCCACAAATCGGGTGGCGTAGCCGATCCGCATTGCTGTTCGAAAGCACTCTTCGGAGTACTGATAGATCGAACCGAGCACTCGATCGAGGGCGTCGAAATCGAGTACGGCCAGATCGATCTCGCCTCGGAAGTAGAGGGCGTCTTCGGGGCCGATCACCATACGGAGCCCGTGAAAACGTTGCGAGGCGCGCAGCACGTATTCGAACGTCTGGGCGACGTTCTCCTCGGGCCACCCCATGAAGTACGACTCGACGTGGACACAACGATCGCGGACCGTGAACCACACCGTGGTCACGAGCTTCTCGTCGCCTCGTACGCGCACGTACCAGCGATCGACCTCGGGATCTCGTTCGATGTTGGTGACGATGGGATTCTCGCGTTGCACCTCGTCGACCCATCGGGTCATGCAATCGATGGCGGCGGCCAGGGAGCCGTTCACGAGCGTCATCGTCGCAGTCTGCTCAGACGCAGGTCACGAGCGAACGTACGGCAAGGTCACCGTACAAACGACGCAAGCGAGCCGCCGTATAGCTCCAGGCGTAGCGCTGGGATCGGTTGGCGGCGTTGAACGCCATCGCCGCGGCCGACGCGGAATCGTCGAGCAGCGAATCAACTCGGTACGCCCAGTCCGCCGGGTCGCGTCCGTCGACGAGGTACCCGGAGCTGCCTTGATCGATGATCGTTTGCAGTCCGCCGACGTTGGAGGCAACCACCGGGGTGCCGCAGGCTCCCGCTTCGAGGGCCACGAGTCCGAACGACTCCGACTTGCTCGGTACGAGGCAGACGTCGGCGGCGCGGTAGTACGTGCTCAACAGATGGTGGGGCTGGGGCTCGACCCACCGGACCCGATCGGCGACCCCGAGCGATTCGGCGAGCGCGTGTACCCGCTGGACCTCGGCCTCGCCGTTGGCGCCGCTCGGTCCACCCACGACGACGAGGATGGCATCGCGGTTCTTCATGGCGGCGAGCGTCTGGACGGCAAGGTCGGTGCCCTTGAGAGGCTGGATGCGTCCGACGTAGAGCAAGATCGGCACGTTGCCCAGCTTCAGCGCTGCCCGGGCGCCGGCGCGATTGCCCGGGGAGAAGAAGGCGTGATCGACGCCCAAAGGAACCTCTTCGATTCGCGATGGGTCGGCGCCGTAGAGACGCTGGAGTTGCTCGGACTCGATCTTGGTGTTCGCAAGCACCATGTCGGTACACCCGATCGTCGACGCTTCGAGATCGGCGCGCAGCTGCGGCTCGAGGTCGAACACGTCGGTTTCGTTCTTTACGCGAGCGAGGGTGTGAAACGTCGTGACCAGTGGGAGATCGAGTTGGTGCTTGAGTTGGTGCCCGGCCACCGCAGAGAGCCAGTAGTTCGCATGAATGATTGCCGGTTTGAGGTGGAGCGACTCCAGCCGTTCACGGACCGATGTCGCGAACGGCGACGCCAGCGCCAACAGGTCTTCCTTGTCGACCCGGGCGAGCGGACCGGCTGCAACGTTGTGGACGCGAAACCCGGGCTCCACGTTCACGATGGCCGGGAAGTCGGTGCCTTCAGCTCGCGTGAACACCTCGCAACCGACTCCGGCGCGGGCCAGTGCTGTGGCGAGTTCGCGCACGTACACATTCATGCCGCCGCCGTCGCCGGTACCCGGCTGGGCCAACGGAGACGTATGCATGGAGAGGACAGCAACCTGTAGCGACATCGCAGGCCTATCAAACCACGAAACTACGAAGATTGTTCCCCGGGGGTCCCAACCCGGTTCTCCGACTGGAAGCTGCGCAGCACCTGAATGAGCGCGCGCTTTTGTGCTTCGGTCAGGGTGGGTTCGCGTTTGATGGCGCTGACCAGGTCAGGTTCGTCTTCACGCTCTTCGAGAATGCCGGCCTGAACGTACAGCGTCTCCGCGGAGATCCGTAGCGCCTTTGCGAGTTGCTGGAGAATTTCTGCTGACGGTTTGCGTAACCCGCGTTCGATCTGGCTGAGGTACGGGTTCGAAATTTGGGCCATGTCGCTGAGCTTGCGCAACGACAGACGGGCGATACGACGCTGATCGCGGATGTATTCGCCGAGTTTTTGTGCTCGTTCGATGAGCGAGTCGTCGACCGGGTCACTCGACAAGGTCTCCGATTCGGTACTGGGGGTGCTCTCCCGGGTGGAGCTGTTCAATTCCGGCATCGATTCGACAGACGCGACGTACTCAGCGAAGCAGGCCGTCGACCGACGCCCGACCCGACTTGTATCGCTCGATCAGTTCGGCTTGCAGGCGATCGAAGATGTCGTGGAGATCACGACGCTCTTTGCTCACGCTCTGCTCGAGTTCCACGAGCGATTGGGCCATGGCGTTGAGCTGATCGTCGGAAAACTCCGTCGCCTCCTCGATGTCGTGGCCACCGCATGCTCCGTACACTCGCCGGTTCGCCCAGCTCTCCTGGTCTTCACGGAGCGCTTCGGTCACGAATCGACCGTTGGCGCCGTGGCTCTCCTTCTTGTCCGACAGCAAGACTTTGAGCTGGTCGACGATCGTGCCGGGGTCGTTCGACGAACCGTCGGCGCGATTGCGCATTTCGAGTCCGAGGATGTCGATGCGGGTCTGCACCATTCGCCGTAGGTACGACGCGGCGTCTTCGAGGCATTGGCATTCCGAGCGACGCTCGCGGATGGTTTCGATCGGCCAGGTATCGAGGCCATCGAGGTAGCCTGGGGCAAGTACCCGGTCGAGATGTCGGTTCGGCATGCCCAACAGGCTAGACGAGCCGGTTGCGGTTCCCCGGCCAGGTACGTCAGCCGCCGGAGACGGGCGGCAGCACCGCGACCTCGTCGGCCGATTGAACCGTGTCTGCGGGTTCGGCCGGGTCGCCGTTGAGCCACACCCGGCAGTGGGGCAGGATTCGGGCAAAGTCGGGGCCGAACTGGGCGACTGCGGCCTCGAGGACCTCGCCGACCGTTGCGCCGTCGATCGATGCCGACTTTGTCCGCGCCGCTTCACGGGCTTGAGCAAAGAGAAGAACCACAGCCATGGTTCGACCGTAGCCGCCGCCAACCTGCTTCACTGACTCGGTGCGAACTTCGTCCACCAGCGCTGAGCTCCGGGTGATCCGACCCGGCGTGTTGCTCGTTCGTCATGGCCAGACGACCTGGAACGCCGCGCAGCGATGGCAGGGTTGGGCCGACGTCGAGCTGAGTTCGCGCGGGAAGCGCCAGGCCAAACTTGGTGCACAAACCCTGAAGCGCGTTCTTCGGGAGATACCGGTGCAGGTCGTCACGTCGGATCTTGTTCGGGCCCATGACACGGCGTCGGAAATTGCCGCCGCCCTCGGTGTGCCTGTGGCCCGGGTCGTGGAGGATCTCCGGGAACGCAACGTCGGCGAATGGTCGGGCAAGACGACTGATGAAATCAACATGATGTGGCCGGGGCAACTCGAAGCCTGGCGCAATGGCGAGTTGGTGTCGACGCCCAACGGCGAGCGCGAAGACGTGCTTGTGGAGCGCACCCTCCGTGCGCTTCGAGAGTTGACCACGGAGGCACGGGACTTGAACCATGTTGTGGTTGCGGCCACGCACGGCGGGGTCATCCGAACCCTGACGCGATTGTGCGGTGGAGCACCACGCCCGGTCGGCAACCTCGACGGCTCGTGGTTCGGAATCGACGACAATGGTGAGGTCGTCCATCACCATGATGTTCATCTGCTGGCCGGAAACGAGAGTGGCAATGCCGCCGGAACCGCTCTTTGATTTCGACACGTTCACTGCGGGCGCCGATGTGGATGCTGCTCCGAGGCTTGTTCCAGGGGCGGGGCTTGTTCCAGGGGCGGCGCTTGTTCCCGACGTCAGCGATGATTCGGGGCTTGTTCCCGACGTCGGCGTTGATTCGGATCCTCCTGAGGTTCGGGTCATCCGCTCCGACAAGCGTCGAAGAACAATAAGTGCACGTATGGTCAATGGGGTCATGGAGCTGCGTATCCCGGCGCGGACGTCGGCCGCCGAGGAGCAACGCTGGATCAAGGACATGCTCGGGCGATTCCAGCGCAAGGCAGCAACGCAGCGCGTCGATCTGATGCAGCGAGCGAAGACGTTGGCGAAGCAACTCGCGTTGCCCGTGCCCGACACGATTCGATGGGTCACGAATCAAGATCAGCGCTGGGGTTCATGCACGCCGGTTGATCGTGCGATTCGGATCTCCGACAAGCTGGTCGGCGCTCCCCCCTGGGTGCTCGACTACGTCATCGTGCACGAGATGGCGCACCTGCGCTATGCCAATCACGGGCCCCGGTTCTGGGCACTCGCGAATCGCTACCCGAAGACCGAGCGGGCCCGTGGCTACCTCATGGCGCTCGGCAACAGCGAGGACACCGGCGACTAACCCCCGTCACTTGTGGTGCGCTCCCCCCGTCTCTCCCCCCTCGTTCCGCCCCCCTCGCTCCGCCCCCCTCGCTCCGCCCCGTCGCTCCTTCGGGGCTTGTGGTGCGTTTGCCACCCTTGTGGTGCGTTTGGGCAGCCCGAACGCACCACAAGCTACCCAAACGCACCACAAGCTCAAGGGGCGCGAGTCGACGAGCCCGCAAGGTCCGCTGGTCCGCTGGTCCGCTGGTCCGCTCAGTCGCTTAGGCGGGCGACGTCA
>JANOWU010000120.1:0-3466 GCA_031418035.1 Acidimicrobiia bacterium | reverse complement strand
CATCAAGCCGGTCAATATCTGGCTTTCGCAGAATTACACACGAGCCGCTCACGGGGGAACCGGCGCGGCGAAGTGTGGTGGCAACTATGCAGCGGGTCTCGTCGCGCAGATCGAGGCCACCGAGCACGGCTGTGATCAGGTGTGTTTCGTCGACGCCGTCGAACAGAAGTGGATCGAGGAACTTGGAGGCATGAACCTGTATTTCGTTCATGCCGATGGCCGCCTCCTGACGCCCCCCACCAGCGGCACGATTCTCGAGGGCGTGACCCGAGATTCGATTCTCAAGCTCGGTGCCGAACTTGGTCTGACGCCCGAGGAACGACCCGTGTCGGTCGACGACTGGCGAGAGGGAGTCTCCAGCGGTGCGATCCGTGAGGTGTTCGCGTGTGGAACGGCGGCGGTAGTCACTCCCGTTGGGCGCCTGGTGTGGCCGGGTGGCGAGGTCGGAGACGGCAACGCGGGGGAGATGACGATGCGAATCCGCAACTCCCTGATCGACGTGCAATATGGTCGCTCGGCCGACTCGCACTCCTGGTTGCATCGGCTTGTGTAGTGAAGGTTCGTATCGCGGTAGCGCCACCAGGGTCGGCGCTGGCCGATGATCAGTTCGCTGACTATTTGAGCGCCTGTGAGTCCTTCGGCTTCGACACGATCTGGCTGTCCGACGTTCCGTTGGGTCCGCTCGGCGATCCGCTGATCAGCCTCGCCTACGCGGCGGCGCGTACGTCCAAGCTCAAGTTGGGGATGAACGTCGTTCCGCTGGGCCGAAATCCGCTCTGGCTGGCCAAGCAACTGGCACAACTCGACCGGCTGTCGAACGGTCGACTCCTGCTCTCGCTCGTGCCGGGTCTCGGCCAGCCCGAGGAACGGGCAGCACTGGGGTATGCGACGGGCGCAGCAGGTGCGGACCATCGCGGAAACAGCATCGACGAGATTATGGGCCTGCTACGGACGTGGTGGGACGGCGAGCCCGTCACCGGCACCTTCGGGACCTTTCGCTACGACGGTGTGAAGGTGGTTCCACAGCCAAAGCAACACCCGCTGGAGCTGTGGCTGGGTGGTATTGGCCCCGCGGCACTCGACCGGGTCGCCCGACTTTCCGATGGATGGCTGACGGCCAGCGCCACACCCGCCGAAGCTGCGGCCGGGCGGGTCACGATCGAATCTCGAGCCGCCGAAATCGGCCGGACCATCGACGCTGATCATTTCGGCATCAGCATGCCCTTCGCTCGCTTCGAACCGGACCCTGTTTCTGTCGAGGCGCTCCGCAAAAGGCGGGCGGATCGCGAAATCTCAGAGGTCCTCCCGGTAGGCGGTCCGGCCCTCGTGAGTCTCCTAGGTGCACATATCAACGGGGGACTCACGAAGTTCGTTTTGCGTTCGCTGTCTGGACCGAGTGTGGACTGGCGCGACGATCTGAGCTGGCTTGCCGACACGGTACTGTCACTGCAAACCTGATGACCGACATCTACAATCCGGCGATGGCACCTCCGCGGCTGGGCATCGTAGGCACCGGATTCATGTCGATTTCGCATGCCCGGATGCTGAAACGAGCCACCACGCCGTTCGTACGGGCAAAGGCCTTCGACATCAACCCTCGCCGCTGCGAAGCCTTTTCGCAGCGCGGCGGATGGACGGCGGCCGCGTCTCTCGACGACGTGCTCGACTCCTGCGATGCGGTGTTGGTATCGACGTGGACGTCGGAGCATCGCGCCGTTGTCGTGGAAGCAGCCAAACGCGGGCTCCACGTCTTTTGCGAGAAACCACTGGCCACGACGTTCGACGACGCCAAGGCGATGGTCGATGCGGTTCGGGCGGCGGGAGTCGTGCACCAATGCGGACTGGTCCTTCGCTGGTCGCCGGCGTACGTGGTCGCCCGGGCACTGGCTCACGAAGCCGAAGCCGGTGAGGTTATGGCTGTGGTCCTCCGCGATGACCAGTATCTGCCGGTGCAGGGCCGCTATGCGTCGACGTGGAGGGGCGACATCTCGAAGTCGGGTGGCGGCGTCCTCATCGAGCACTCCGTACACGACATGGATCTCCTCGAGTGGATTCTCGGGCCGATCGCGAACGTACGTGCACATATTTCATACCGCGACGGTCTGATCGGGATCGACGACGTGGCGGCCGCGACGTTGGTCGGCCGAAATGGTGGCGTGGCGACGCTCACCACCGTGTGGCACGACAACACCGCACGCGAATCGAATCGCTACCTCGAAATCATCTGCCAACGCCGCGTCGTCACAGTCGCCCACGACGACTGGTTCGGGCCGGTCACGTGGCAAGACCCAGACGGCGCCGTTCATGAAGTCACGCACGACGAGGTGGTCGTGCGAGCGACCGAGTTGTTGGGCGCTCCCCCGAATCCCGACGACGGATTTCTGCGGGCCATCACCTCGGGTACCGACGCGATGCCGGATCTCACCCTGGCGTTGCGTGCCCAACGTCTCGTCGAGGCCGGCTACCTGAGCCACAATCGCGGTGGGGTCGTCGTCGACGTGTAAGTACGTCATGTACGTCATGTACGTCGCGTGTAAGTCGCTTGCACGTCACGTGTAAGTCGTCTCGCAGGCGCGTTGGTACGCTGGGAGGGTGACAACAGCCGAGGCCCTGATCGCCTGCGACGATATCAACGAGGCTCTTGCGTTCTACGTGGACCGACTCGGGTTTCGCGTCGATTCGATCTTTCCCGCTGAGTCACCGACCGTCGCCGTCCTTCGCGGTTACGGGCTTCGTTTGCGGTTGGATCCTGAAGCACCGCGTTCGCCGGCGGCGCTGCGGATCTCGGCGACCGATCCCGATGCCCTGGGGGGTGCCGGGCGCTTCATTGCTCCCGACGGCACGACCGTCGACATCGTCGCTGCAGATCAGCCGATCGTCGTGCCGCCGGTCGACCAATCCTTCGTGTTGGAACGCGCCGCAGACGACGCGAACTGGACAGTAGGCCGAGCCGGAATGCGCTACCGCGATCTGATCCCGGATCGTCAAGGTGGTCGATTCGTAGGCTCACATATTATGATTCCCACAGCGGGTCCGGTGCCGGACTACGTGCATTTCCATAAGATCCGTTTCCAGATGATCTACTGCTACAAGGGTTGGACACGCCTCGTGTACGAGGATCAGGGCGAACCGTTCATCATGAATGCGGGGGACTGTGTGCTCCAGCCTCCTCGCATCCGCCATCGTGTGCTGGAGAGTTCTGCCGGACTCGAAGTCATCGAAATCGGCTGTCCTGCACTTCACGAGACCTTTGCTGATCCCGACACGATCCTGCCGACATCGGACATGCGCCCCGATCGTGATTTTGGTGGACAACGCTTCGTGTTTCATAACGCCGGTGCGGCAACCTGGACCGAGTCGGGCGACGGTTTCCGGCGACGTCGATTCGGGTTTACTGAGGCCACCGACGGACTGGCTGAGGCGAGTGTCCTTCGCTCGACGAACGATTCCGGAACGGATGCCGATG
>JANOWU010000119.1:0-3943 GCA_031418035.1 Acidimicrobiia bacterium | reverse complement strand
GTGTGATCCTGCGAGCTTTCCGACGCCAGCAATGTGCCGTCGGGGGAGAAGGCGATGCCGCCGATTTCGCCTCGGTGACCCTTGAGGTGCTGGAGCGATGTGCCCGTCCGGGCGTCGATCACCAGGAGCAGCCCGGCATTTGCTCCGAGGGCGATCCGAGTGTCGTCGGGCGAGTACGCCAACGACCGCACGCCGCGGGCGACTCCAGCTGACCATACGTGAGCTGCTGTGGAGGCATCCCACACGTCGACCCAACCATTGCGAGTCCCGGTGACGAACCGCGAACCCGAGGAGCTGAAGGCGGCCGCGTTTGCGGCGGAGCGCTCACCGTTGCGCATCCCCGGCGGGCGCAGGGATCGCCCCTTCAGCGGCCGCTGAGAAAGGTCGTAGAGGGTGAAGCATGCGTCGCATGTGTTGTCCGTCTGGCTGGTCACGAGGCGGTTCCCGTCGGGGCTGATCGCAACATGTGCGGAACGTGAGCTCACCTCGAGCAGGGGTGTCACTGGTCGACCGGACGGCAATTCGAACACCTGCGCCTTGCCATCGCTGCGCGCCACCGCGACCCGGTTCGCGTTCCGTGATACCGACAGTGTCGTGATCGGCGCGCCAACGTTCAGCGGGTCGCCCACTGCGTTTCCGGCGGTGTCCCACTCGCGGACGCTGCCCCCTCGATCCGCGGTGAATACCCGACCCGATGGCGTCGCAACGACTTGGGTACGCCCGTCCGTCTTTTCGATTATCGGAGTCGCGACTGCGGAAGAGCCGCGTAGATCCCATATGCCGATCGTGCCGTCGTCGCTTGCGCTCACCATGCGATTCGCCTGCTCGGCGATAACCATCCGAACTCCGGCAGCGTGCCCCCGCAGAGCTGGTCGCGTCGGCCGGTACGTCTCGGTGCTCCAGAACCGCACGTAGCCGTCCTCGCCCGACGTCACCAGCGTTGCGCCTGCGTCGATGAGCTGGACACGGTAGGTGATGCCGTCGTGGGCCGCGATTTCGGGACTTCGCGGACGGTTGTTCGCGGCGTCGAAGAACTGCACGGACGCGTCCGTCGCCACGACGAACGTTTTCTGATCGGGGAGCCAGCGGAAGTCCCAAAGGCCGACATCGAACGCGATGGGTTCGCCGATCAGTGCCCAGTCCGCCGTATTCCAGAACCGCAGGGCGCCGTCACCGCCTCCCGTTGCAAGGATCCGACCATCGGGACTGAACTCGGTGAATTGAATCGTGTCCTCATGTCCTTCGAGCGGATCGTGCACGCGACGACCGGTGCGCGCATCGGTGAGATGTACCAGCGCGTCGTCACCACCACTGGCGATCACGGCACCGTCGGGGCTCAGTGCCACCGCCGAGATGCCGCCTTCTCCGGGGTCGGTTGCACTGACCAGCAGCGAACCGGAGTCTGCGTCAACTATGTGAACCCCTCCCGCCGAGTCGCCCGTCAGGATCCGGCTGCCGGCCACGAACCTGGTGCGTTGGGGGGTGACATCGTCGCCAAGTGAAATTGATCGTCGACGCACCGGATCGACGCGGTCGACGTCCCAGATTTCAAGACTTCGATCATCACCGGCAAACGCTGCGGTGCGGCCCGTCCGATCGACGGCGATGTCGATGATCGAATCGTCGAGGTAGAGGTAGCGGAGCAATCCCGGTTGATCGTTCAGCGCCGCGAACAGTGCGCCTCGAGTATCGAGATCGTCCTGGCGTCCGAGGGCCTCCTTCGAGAGCAACACGGCGAGATCAAGTCGATCTTCGCGCACCTCTGCGGCGACGGCGGCGAGCCGGCGAGCGTCCGCCGTGCGACGGTCTTCGCTGGCCCGGTTTCGTTGAATCACCGCGAACGATCCGGCGGCGACGGCGATCGCGAGAAGAGCCACCGCAGACGACAGCAGGACTCGAAGTCGCCGATTGGACCGACGTTCCCTCAGGACCTGCGACGCGCGTTCGTTCTCCTCTCGTTTCGCGGCGTCGGTGCTGGCTCGTATGAAGGCTTGTGACACGTCGTCCAAGGACCGCGCAACGTTGCTTGAACCAGGCAGATCAAGGACGTCGACAACGGACTGGAGCCGGGCGCCGCGATAGAGCACCGAGTCGTCCTTCTGCTCGCCCCAAACCCGTGCGCTCACTCGCACCTGGCCCAGCATCCGCAATGCGTCGCGATCCTCGTCGATCCAACCCCGCAACCGGGGCCATTCGCGAAAGACCGCTTCATGGGCGATCTCGGCCGTGCCACTGTCGACGGTGACGAGACGAGCATCGACCAGTGCGCGAAGTGCGGCGTCTGAGTCGATGTCACCGGCCGAAACCAACTCCGTTGTTGCGACCCGCCGGGCGGAGTCGGCGCTCGCCGCCCCGGGCGCAGCCAATCGGGTAAGGATCGTGCGGGTGGCCAGTTGACGGGCAGCGGGGAGCGCGATCCACAACTCCTCGGCCGTGCGGGCGATGGCACCTCGTACGCCGCCGACTCTGCGATACGCGTCGCGGGTGAGGACGTCGCCGTTACGTAGCAACCACGTCTGGCGTAGCGCGTGCGACAGCAGCGGCAGAGCCCCCGCTTCGCCGACGACATCATCGATGATTTCGTCATCGAGACCGCGTTCGATCGTAAGACCGGCGGCAAGTGCAGGCACGGTGATGATTCGCCGCAGCTCTTCCTCGGTCGGGGCACCCAGGAGAACGTGTGATTGAGAGAGCGCGTCGGCAAAGCGACGATACGGAGCACACGAGCCGTAGTGGTCCGAACGCAGTGCCACGACGACTCGGGCCCGGCCAGACTCGGCGATGTCGCATAACTCGTCGAGGTATGCAGCGCGTTCGCTCTCGTCGTCACACAGGGTGAAGATCTCCTCGAGTTGATCGGCGGCAAGCACGGGGCAATCGGGACCACCATGTGCGGTCGCCAATCGCGACATGGTCTCGCGTAGACCCTGCATCGGGGTCGTGCCGGGAAGAACGACCTCCAGACCGATCGAATGATGGCTCAGACCGGCAAGAAGGAGCGACGATTTTCCGCTTCCCGATGCGCCGATAACGCCCGCAAGCGTCGAATTATCCATGGCGGCCCACACTTGGCGCACCGCACGTTCGCGTCCCACGAACAAGGCGTCGTCGCCGGGCATATACGCATCCAACCCCTTCCAGGGGCACGGTAGGTCAACGCGAGGATCGTGTTGTTGCTGTCCGCTCGTTGCCGTCGACTCCACTGCGTATGCCTAGGACGAGCCGGGACTGTGGCTAAGGAAATCACCCATATCGGTGAGCCTATTCATTTCCGTGCGCCGCAGCCCAGAAGACGCGTCATTCGAAGCCTTCGGCAGCCTCGCGGAACGGCTGAAGCACGTCGATTTTGCACGTTTTCAGCGTGTAGGCGCCGACCGCGTTGCGAGCGTCGATCAGCGCGAACGAGTCTGCCGTGTCGTCGCCACGTCGTCGAAGCAGGGCGATGTCGCTCGAGGTTGTGATCTCCGTGACCCCGGCCAGATCGACCCGGGACCAGTAGAGCCCGAGCGCAAGGACGCGCATCGCCCCGAGGATCGGCTTCGGTGCTGTTTTGAGCAACGGCACGACGACCTTTCTCGTTCCCGCAACCCACGCGAGGTCGTAGGGCCCCGACTCCAGCGTCTCGTTCTCGAATGCCAACCAGGCTTTCGCGGCCGCACAGTATTTTGCCGTGCCTGCGGCGGCTTTCGGTTTGGCAAACACTGAGGTCGTCGGGACAACCGTGACCGCCGCAATACACGCAAGGCACGCAAGAAGCGAAACAGCGTTTCGGTAAGGTCGATGGCGAATGCCGTTACGTGGCGTCATTACTATTTCCTCTTTTTGGTCGTGGCGGCCCTGCGGACGATGGCTTTGGTCGAGATAACGGTGACGGTCACGGCGGCGGCTTCAGAAGTCGTGGTCCCGTCGCTGACGGTGAAGGTGAAGGCGTCGGTGCCGACAA
>JANOWU010000118.1:0-20564 GCA_031418035.1 Acidimicrobiia bacterium | reverse complement strand
GACTCGCTTCCCGTTCGAGTCGGGTTCACTCAGATGGACGCCGACGACGCCGTGGATGATCTCGGGGATCGCTCCGACGAACACCGATCCGGTCTCCGCTGGTGCCGCCACCGTGGGCGATGCTTCGGGCTCTGCCGCTGCAGTGTCGGGAGCGGCGGCAACGGTCTCGGACGCTTCCGTTGAGGCTGGTTGATTCGTGTCGTCGCTGCCGCAGCCCGTGAGGGCGAGTCCGAACAGCGCGAGCACAAGCACGGTGCTCCGGCCGAGGAGATGGTGCCTCCGGGTTATGGGTGTGTTCATGTGACTACTTCTTTAGGGGGAGGGAGGGACTAGCGGGAGAGAGAGCGGATGGCGCAGAAGGACGTCCGAAGAGGGCGCCCACCATGTCGTCCAAGAGCCCTGCGGTGCGAGCTCGCTTCATCGCATCGGGGATCGAACGTCCGAGTGAGCGTCCGAACAGGAACGACGCGGCACCAAGGGGGTGCTCGGCGAGGAACTTGATGTCGTTCAGCGCCTCTTTCGTTGGATTGACCCTTGTCGTGGCCGTCGCGGGGCCGATCGTCGGGCCATCCGGTACCCAGGTGGCCGGGAGCGCCTTCGCGTCGTCGGCGGCGCGAACGGCCAAGGCCACGATCCGGGGGCGACTCACGACTGCCCTGGCGAGCAGGTCGCTTTCGTTGCCGAAAGGGAATGGTTCCTTCATGGCCATCGCGACGAGTGTCGCGACGCCCCGCCGCTCGTCGGTCGACAGCTTCGTCGCGAGTGCTTCACCGGCCCGACGGATGGTCCAGAGGATCTCCTCGACCGAACGAGGATCGGTCTTCGCGATGTCGCGAACCTGTTCTGAGCTTCGTACCGGTCCGGCCTGCAGCTCGTTACCTCTTTCCTCGAGCAGCTTCTCTACCGTCGCCCATCCGTCCTCGTCGGCGGTCCAGCCGGCGATCGTCGCCATCTCTGGATCGGAGTCGCGGATGGCGACCAGTGCCTCGTAGATCTCTTGGAAGCTCATCGGAGCTTCGCCTTCACGGTTCCGGGATTGCTGGTTCTCTTCACGGTTGGTTCCTCTCGTTGATGTCGTGTTGGCCATTGTCGAGATCAGCCGCGGTCTCCGCCCCAGTGCGCGCACGGATTTCTCGCGGGTTCGACCCGGCGCGTTCGTCAGGCGGCAGTAAGTTCTCGGGTGGTCTGGCCGTCGTCCTCATCGGTGGCGAGCCAGCGCCCGCACGGGAACGTGGCCTCGACACCGGTGCCCTCGTTGCGGATGCGCACGTGATCGAGCAGCCATCCCGCTCCGATGCCAGTGTTGGTGTGGCGGATGCGGATGCGCTGCAGGGTCCCGACGTCGATCGCGTGGAGCTGGAAAGTGTTGGTGGCGCTGCGTTCGAAGTCGTTGCTCGCACCGTCGAGCACGAGCTCCGGCGTGCTGTCGGCGTCGCCGATGAGGGTGATGTATACGTCGGCGTCGGTACCGGCACCTCTTGCCGTTCCGGTTACGACGGTCACCCGGTAGGTGGCGGTCTCGCTCATGGATAGCTCCTTCTCTCGTCAACCCCCGCATGGAGGTGGACTTGATCGTGAAGGAGCGGAGCCGTTTTCTGACCCCGTGCGCGCACGGATTCTCAGAGGAAGTCCTTTTGCGCACGGGTGCGCGGCGGCTTCGGCTTCCCGAGGCTGATCGAACACAACCTCAGGAGACCGTCATACGTCCGACGCCGGTGCGGCATTCCAACCTCGGACAGTGCAGCGATCGCTTTCCCAACGCAATCGCTTCTTTTTCACAGTCGACTGCTACTTCATCCCTCGAAGTTACGAACCACCCGCTTCGATCAGCGGCAAAGCTTCGAGGGTGGACATGGAAGTGGTACTCGGCGACAGTACGAAACAAGAGGTGGATGTTGTCGTAAATGCGGCGAACTCGTCACTGCTTGGTGGCGGTGGGGTCGGCGGTGCGATCCATCGCGTGGCGGGTCCTGATCTAGTTCGTGCATGTCGTTTGCTTGGTGGTTGCAATACTGGGGATGCGAAGATCACGAAAGGGTTCGCCTTCCGGCTCGATGGATCGTGCATACGGTCGGTCCGGTGTGGCGCTGCGGCAACGATGGCGAACCGGAGTTGTTGGCGTCTTGCTACCGGCGTTCGCTTGAAGAAGCCGTGAATATAAGCGCGCAGACGATTGCGTCTTCATCGATCTCGACAGGCATCTTCGGCTATCCAATCGAGCGAGCGCCACATTTTGCTATTGCGGCGGTTCGTGCTTTGACGCCGATCTCCTGGTCCGGTTCATCGCGTTTCACCCGATGGATTTCGCTGCAATCAAACGGGTCGTTCATGTCGCAGGTTGATCTGCCGAGGAACTCATTGTGAAGCCGGGAGCACATGTTCAGCAAGCTCGGCATCAAGCTGCCGAGAGGCGCAGTTGGTTGGCAGGATTCGGTCAGTCGAGAGCGAGCCGCATGTGTACCCTCGTTACCCAATCCAGTCCGATTTTGGTCTGCTCCTGCGCGGTCTCATGCATGTCGGCGTCCCACTCGTGGGGCGCTACGACAACGAATCCGAAGCGTTCATACCAGGGACGATTCCACGGCACGTCCGACTGGGTGTTGAGCACGATTGATCGACGCTTCATACGGCGACAGCGGTCGATGGCGGCGAGCAGGAGTGGTCTGCCGTAACCGTGGCCCATATGGTCGGCGTGCACACTGATCTGGCCGATCGAGGTATCTCCATTCGGTCGGTCGAACATGACGAGCCAGCCGACAAGGTTGCAGTCCCCGTCCGGACCGACGAGATCGCATGCAAGCAGGCGGCCCTCACCGATCGCAGCTACCGCCAGTTCGTGCGGCAACGACTCGTCTGGGGTGGAATCGAACTCCGGATGGCCAAAGCGAGCGAACAACGGATTCGCACTCAGGTCGATCGGGGCGAGCAGCTCGATCTCGTCGATTCGACATAGTCGAATGCGCACTGCCTCGAAAGCGCCATCGACTGATCCACCTTCATCCGTCATCTGCCGATCGTAGAACGAGCGACGAATCGATGGCCCACGATTTTGATGCGCAGCAGTCACGGCTGCAGCGATTTCAACGAGGCAGAGCGGATCTTTGGGTGGCAGCCTGCGCGACGGTGTCGAAGCTTGCTGTACGTCCACAGAACTGCGACCAAGAGCCCGAGCAGCACCATACTGACGACGAACGCGGCGCCAATGGTCGTCGCCGTCATGCGCACATCACCAATCGTGCCTATGACGACGCCATCCTTTCGGCACTGCAGTGTGTCGCTGTAACGCGTTGCTCCTCCGCTGGATCGTACGTTCACGTCGAAGACTGTCTGGTCTGCCTTCGCGCACCAAAGCCGACCGTTGATCCGCTTCTTGATCACATCGAACCCGAACACCCAAGACAGAACTCCCGTCGGCAGGGCCAGGCCGAGCGCGAGGCCGAAGACTCGGCGACCGAATCGCCGCGCGGTGCCCGGGGATTCGACTGACGCAACACGCTCATCCACGGCCCGAAACAGTAACGGTTGGGTGACCGCTCGACGTACCCTTACGCCATGCCGTTTCTGTTAGGTAGCCCATCGTCGCAATCGCTGATGCGACTGGCCAAGGACGCGCAGTCGCTCGAACTGTCCTACAAGGAAGTTGGAATCAGTCAGAGCTCGTCGTCGCCATGCACGTTCCGAAGGGATCACTGCGCTATCGAACTCGACGATGACGAGGGGAGTTTCGACAGAGCACGCCAAGCGCTCCGACGCTGGCAGGCGCACATTGGGGCCGGGGCCCGAATTGCTCCTGTGGATCCGCCAATCGAGGTCGGACAGGTTGTCGTCGTCGCCATGAAGTTCCCTGGCTTCACCGCGATCGCGCCCTGTCGGATCGTCTGGATTGTAGACGAGCACGATCGTTTCGGCTTCGCGTACGGGACGCTCGAGGGACATCCGGAGCGAGGCGAAGAGTCGTTCGTCATCAGTCGCGTCGGCGCTCGCGTGACCTTTGAGATCAACGCCGCGTCTCGGCCGGCGGCCCTCCTCTCACGCCTCGGCGCTCCGGTTGCCCGTTCGATCCAAAAGAACATCACCCAGCGCTACCTCAACTCCCTCAAACACGCGTCGGCAAGCGGGTCGGTCCGCGCAGGACGAACGACTTCTTCCACTCAATACGACTGAGGTCAATCGAGCCGGCCTCGATTCGCTGCAGCAGTCGGGGCAGCGCTGTTTTCATCTCCAGGCGAGCGAGTGCCGCGCCGAGACAGTGATGCATGCCGTGCCCGAACATGATCGGGGTTTCGTGGTCGCGTTCGAGGTCGAGATGGTCAGCGTCTGACCATCGTCGGGGGTCGCGGTTCGCGGCACCGATGAAGATACCGACCACGGCCTTTTTGGGGATGGTGACGTCCCCGATTTGGATTGGTCCGCTTGTCGTTCGTGCACTGACCTGGACCGAGGAGTCGTAGCGGAGAAGTTCCTCCACGGCGCGGTCGATGATCTCCGGGCGTTCCAGGAGAAGTCTTCGCTGATCCGGGTTGCGTTCGAGTGCGACGAGGGAATTGCCGAGTGCCCCAGTGACTGTCTCGTGGCCGGCAAAGAGGAGAAACCCGATCATGGCGAGGACTTCGTCGTCGGTCAGAGTCGCACCCTTCTCATTGCTCACGAGTGCGGAAACGAGGTCTTCACGTGGTGCTCGTCGGCGGTCATCGATCGTTGTCTGGAACAGCTCGTGGAGTTCGGCAACATCGCGGTTCACTTTGTCGGGATCGATTCCCGCAAGCGGTTCAAGCAGCGAGCCAAGCGACTGGGAAAGGGCACGCAGCCACTCCCACCGGTCGGGAGGCAAGCCGAGCAACGCAGCGATCGTGTGGACCGGCAACTGCGCAGTGAACGCCTCGACGAGGTCGACTTCGCCGTCACTCGGCAGCGCGTCGAGGAGGGAGTCCACAACGCGAACGACTGTAGCTTCGTGGGTGGCAGAGGCCCGCGGCGTGAACGCTCGCGCGACCGCCGCCCGCATGCGTGTGTGTTCCGGTGGGTCTTGTAAAAGCAACCAGCGAGTAACTGCCTCTCGGACCTGTGGTGTCAGTTTGCGATACGACGGCAGCGCGAGGATTACCTCACCGGCCTTGGCTGTGCTCGTGCTCGACGACCGGAGCACCTGCTGAGCTTCGTCGTGACCGAGCACGAACCACTGGCGGTACAGGCGACTGTAGAAGAGGGGCCCGTCGGTGAGCATCTTGTCGTAGATGGGGTAGGGCCACGAGAAGCGATCCTCAGAGAACGGATTGCCCCATTTGCTGAAGCGGAACAACGTGTTTCCCAGGGCCGGGCGCTGCGCGACGTAGGCCATGGTTCTGATCGCAGTACTCTCAACTGACACAACTTAGAGTGTGGTCTAATCTTAGGCGGATGTCTAGTTCGAACGATCAAGAAGTAGGACTTCGCCAGCGAAACAAGTCGAAGCGACGCGACGCGATACTCGACGCGGCACTGGTGATCCTCGACGACGAGTCGGCCGAGGGCCTCAACGTGGACCGTGTAGCAGCGATCGCCGAGTTGGCGCCTGCGACCGTATACAACCTGGTGGGCGGACGCGACGACGTGCTGCGAGCGGTTGCGGTTCGGATCATCGAACGCACCGGCCACGAGGTGAAGGCACGTGCTGAAGCCGGTCATCCTCGGGTTGATCCGCTGTGGATGTCTCGGTTGACTATCGATCTCGGTTCGACGTTGCTCGTGGAGCGATCAGCTGCGCTGCGTCGGCTTATCTCCTATCTCGGGAGCCTCGGCGCCGGTGCGATGTTGCTGCAGGGAGACGACGGGACTCCGCTTGATGCGGCCGACCCACACATCGCCACGATGCGTCATGCGCAGAAGAAGAAGATGATCCGACGCAACGTCGACGCTGCCGTCCTCGGCACCCTCGTCGCGAACGCAAACAACGGAGCGTTGCTGCGTTGGTCGTACGGCGGCATCGGCGACAACCACCTCGCCGCCTTTTGTCGTCTTGGTCTCATCAGCGTCGCAGCATCGGCATGCACCGAGCCCTACCGTGCGACGCTGGAGCGCGAGATGGCCGCGCTGAGCCGAGCGATCATCGCCTAACCGGTCGCCACGCGAAGCTGTTGCGCGTGCTTCTTGGCGACCTGGTCGCTCCCGGAGCGACTGAGCCGCCAAGAACCCGCGGCCACCTCGGGGTCGCCCGATCATAGCAGCACTTCCCCCCCATTCATTCGACGGCGAGTTGCAGGGTCGACGGCAAGTTTGCTCCACCAACAACTCGCCGTTCACCCGGCAACTCGCCGTCGAATGAATGGGTGTCGCCGACGAGCGTGTGCCGCGAGCGTGCCGCACGCGAGTACCGGCAACGGGCCAGAAGCCGAGTGGAACTTTCGCAGGTCGGGGGAGAACCGTAGGCTGTGGCGCGAGGGGGGTCGTCATGGGGGCACTCAGCGGTTATCGGGTCTTGGATCTCACAGTCGCACAGGGCTGGATGTGTGGGCGCGTGCTCGCCGACCTCGGTGCCGAGGTGGTGAAGGTGGAGCCCCCGGGCGGTGATCCGGGCCGACGCTTCGGCCTGTTCGCGGACCCCTCGACCCGTGCAGTGGAGGAGAACCTCTCGTGGTGGTTCGAAAACCGTGGCAAGGCGTCGATCGTGCTCGACGTCGAGACGCATGATGGCCGTGAGGCCCTGCTGAAGCTGGTGGACGACGCTGATCTGCTCATCGAGTCCTTCGACACGGGATGGTTGGAGGAACACGGCCTCGGTGTGGACGTTCTCCTGGAGCGAAACCCGCGACTTGTGGTCACGTCGATCTCCGCGTTCGGTCGCACCGGACCTTATGCGCGCTGGTCATCGACGGACCTCACGATCGCGGCAACGACCGGTGAGATGTGGCTCACGGGTGACCCTGATCGCGCTCCGGTTCGATTGTCGACGCCGCAAATGTTTCTTCACGCGGGGGTGGAGGCAGCAGTGCATTCGCTCGTCGCGCTCACGCATGCGTGTCAGACTGGGGTCGGTCAACACGTCGACGTCAGCGCACAACTCGCGGCACTTCGATGTCTTATGAACGCGCAGGCCTTCGACTACCTCGAAGGCCGCGAGCTGTTTCGACAGGGAAGCTTCAACAACGCAGGACGTTCGAAGTTCCGCATCATCTACGAGTGCCTCGACGGCCACGTGGCGCTGCTGGTTGCGGCCGGACCCATCGGCGGTCCGATGATGCGTTTCCTCGTGGACTGGGCCGAGCGCGAAGGGTTCGCGCATCCAATCGCCAAGGCGTGCGACTTCGAAACCGTGAACATTCTTTCGGAATCCGATGAGTTCTTCGATGCTGTGAGTTCGACGTTGGAGGGCCTGTTCGCGAAGCACACGAAGCAAGAGTTGTACGAAACTGCACTCGAGCAGCTGCTGCTCCTTGCGCCTGTGAACACGGTCGCAGACCTGCGGGCCGACATCCAGCTCGACGCCCGGGAGTACTTCGTGCGCACTGAGCAGGGCCACGGCATCTCCTGGCCCGGTCCGTGGGCGAAGCTGTCGGCGACACCCCTCTCGGTGCACCGTCGTGCGCCGCAGGTCGGCGAGCACACCGAGACCGAACTCGCGAATCTACGCGCGCAGACAATAGACGGCGTCGAGACGACTGCGCGAGAGCGTCCCTTCGAGGGGCTTCGCGTCCTGGACCTCGCGTGGGTCGGTGTGGGGCCGATGACTGCCGGGTACCTGGGTGCGTACGGTGCCACGGTCCTCAAGGTCGAGTCGAGCAAACGACCCGACGTGCTGCGGCGCAACCCCCCATTTGTGAACGGCAAGCCCGACATCAACGGTTCGCATTTCCACGGCGACTTCAACCCCGACAAGCTCGGCGTCGGGATCGACCTCACCGACCCGCGAGGTCGTGAGATTGCGTGGAAGATGATCGAGTGGGCCGACGTGATCGTCGAGTCGTTCACGCCAAGAGCTCTTGCCGGTTGGGGTATGGACTACGCCGAGATACGCAAGCGAAATCCGTCTGTCGTCATGTTGTCGACGTGCATGCAGGGTCAAACTGGGCCGCGTCGGAATTACCGAGGATTCGGCAACCTCATGGGCGGACTCGCCGGCTTCTACGAGTTGACCGGTTGGCCTGATCGCGACCCGGCGATGATCTTCGGTGCCTATACGGACTTCATCTCGCAGCGTTTTACGACCACTGCGCTCATCGCGGCGATCGACCATCGTCGTCGAACCGGGGAGGGCCAGCACATCGATGTGGCGCAGTTCGAGGCGTCGCTGCAGTTTCTCGGCGCGGAGTTCCTGGCCTATGAGATCGACGGCCGCGTGGCGTCGCGGGTTGGAAATCGTGATCGTGATCTCGTTCCCAATGGTGTGTTTGCGTGTCGCCCCGAGGAGTCGCGTGCGACCCGTTACCGCGCGGGTGAGCAGGGGGCCGAAGCGTGGGTCGCAATCAGCTGCAAGACCGACGCTCAGTGGACGGCGCTGGCCGCAACCATTGGCGTCGGGTCCGTTGCGAAATGGCAAACGGCGGATGGGCGACGCAAAGACGAAGACGAGATCGAGTCGATCATCGGTGCGTGGACCCGCGACAGGGCAGCGGGCGAGATCGTTGCTGCGCTCCAACCTCACGTCGCCTGCGCTCCCGTGCTGGGGATTCCCGAGTTGCATACGGACCCGCAGATCGGCCATCGCGGCTACTTCGTGTCGCTCACCCATCCGGTTGTCGGCGAGGTCCCGTACTCGGGCTACGCCGCGTCGATGTCGAAGACGCCATGGCGAATCTCGACGCCGGCTCCGTGTCTCGGCCAACACAGTTGGGATGTGCTCGAGTCGATGTTCCACGTCGAAGCCGATGTTCTCAGTGCGCTTCTCGTGGACGGTGTGCTCGAAATCACCGGGTAGGTCGACCGGCGTCGGCGTTCTTGGAGTGCCAGTCGCTCCCGGAGCGACTCGCACTCCGAATACTGTGAGTTGCATGAGCACCTTCACCCCCAATCCCTCCCTCGACCTTGTCCTCGAGCGCACCATTCCTGTGTCCCCTGAACGGGTCTGGGCGGCATGGACCCAACCGGAGCTTTTGATGCAGTGGTTCACGCCGGCACCCTGGAAGACCGTCGCCGCAGAACTCGATGTGCGGCCGGGCGGCAGTTGCGTCACGACGATGGAATCACCGGAAGGGGAGCGCTTTCCGAATGCGGGCTGCTACCTGCATGTGGAGCCGAACCGGCTTCTCGTGTTCACCAGCGTCATGACGACGGACTACCGCCCGACCCCACCGAGCAACGGCGCAGACGACCTGCCCTTCACCGCGCGAATCGAAATCGAAGCGACTTCCGACGGCGGCTCGCGGTACCGGGCGATAGCGATGCATCCCGACGAGGCCCGCTGCAAGCAGCACGCCGATATGGGCTTCGACCATGGTTGGGGAGCGGCGCTCGATCAACTCGTTGCGCTCATGGCGAACCCTTCCACCAGCGCGTAGTCCCCACCGGCGAAAACGCACGGCCGCCGAACGGCTCACAATGAGGCGAACCCCTTGGTGACGCCAAGGGTCTAACGTTGGTGGAGCCGGAAGGGTCCCGGCCAGATCTCGGGCGGCAGTCCGGGTGCACGGCAGCAGTATGGGGGTGACGCCTGCAATGAACGAGTCGCTTCGTCTTCGGATCCCCGAACCGCTGGCGCGTCCGGGCGACAAGCCGGCGTTTCGCGATCTCCATATCGACCGCGCCGGGGAGGTTCGTCGACCTCCGATCGACGTCGCCGCCGCCGATATCGTCGACCTCGGCGATGACATGATACGTGTGCTTAATGTTCATGGCGATGCAGTCGGACCATGGGCTGGGACGTTGGATGCCGGGCAGCTTCGCGACGGATTGCGCGACATGCTCACGGTCCGAGCGTTCGATTCGCGAATGCTCCGCGCTCATCGCCAGGGGAACACGTCGTTCTACATGCAGTCCCTGGGCGAAGAGGCGATCTCGTGCGGACACCGACGAGCGCTTCATCCCAACGACATGTGCTTCCCCACATACCGTCAGCAGGGACTCTTGATCAGCGCCGGTTACCCGTTGCTCGACATGGTGAACCAGGTCTACTCGAACAGCCACGATCCGCTGAAGGGCCGTCAGCTTCCGGTGATGTATTCGTCGAAAGAGTTCGGGTTCTTCTCGATCTCGGGCAACCTTGGCACGCAGTTCATTCAAGCTGTCGGTTGGGCAATGGCGTCGGCGCTGTCGGGTGACACGAAGATCGCGTCGGCGTGGATCGGTGACGGGGCGACGGCCGAGTCGGACTTTCACTCCGCGATGGTGTTCGCATCTACGTACCACGCTCCCGTCATTCTCAACATCGTGAACAACCAGTGGGCGATCTCGACGTTTCAAGGCTTTGCTCGCGGGGACTCGACGACGTTCGCCACGCGTGGCCACGGCTTCGGAATCGCGTCGCTTCGGGTGGACGGGAATGACTACCTCGCAGTTCACGCCGTGTCGGCATGGGCGGCGGAACGGGCACGCACGAATCACGGGCCGACGCTGATCGAGTGGGTGACGTACCGAGTCGGCGCGCACTCGACGTCGGACGACCCCGGTGCGTATCGTCCGAAGGACGAGCCGTATATCTGGCCGCTTGGTGATCCCGTTGAACGTTTGAAGAATCACCTCATTCGTTTGGGGGAGTGGACTGACGATCAACATCAGGAAGCAGTCGCACAGGTCGAGACAACGGTTCGCGCGGCGGCCGACGAGGCAGAGAGCTATGGGACTTTACGAAGCGAGCATTCTGAACCTTCGTCGATGTTCGACGACGTCTACGCGGAGACGCCTGCGCACCTTCGGCGCCAACGCGATCAGGCGGGATTCTGATGGCGCGAATGACGATGGTCGAGGCCATCCGCGATGCACACGCTGTCGCGATGGAAGCGGATGAGCGAGTCGTTGTCTTCGGGCAGGATGTCGGTTACTTCGGTGGCGTGTTCCGATGCACGCACGGACTCCAGGAGCGGTTCGGGACGCACCGCTGCTTCGATGCGCCCATCAACGAGAGCGGGATCGTTGGCGCGGCGATTGGTATGGCTGCATATGGTCTTCGTCCCTGCGTCGAGATCCAGTTCGCCGACTACGTGTATCCGGCCTTCGATCAGATCGTGTCCGAGGCCGCGCGTCTGCGGCACCGTTCGGCCGCCGACTTCACGGCGCCGCTCACGATCCGCATGCCGACCGGTGGGGGGATATTCGGTGGGCAGACCCATTCGCAGAGTCCCGAGGCGATCTTCACCCACGTCGCCGGGCTGAAGACGGTGATCCCGTCCAATCCCTACGACGCGAAGGGCCTGTTGATCGCGTCGATCGAAGACGACGATCCAGTGATCTTCCTCGAACCCAAGCGGCTCTACAACGGACCCTTCGACGGGCATCACGAGCGAGCGATCGTGCCGTGGTCGGCGCATTCCCTCGGCGAGGTTCCCGACGGCCACTACACGGTTCCCCTTGGCGTCGCTCGGATCCATCGCCCGGGCACCGAACTGACCGTGCTGACCTACGGCACGCTGGTCCACGTTGCCGAGGCCGCAGCGTCGGAGACGGGAATCGATGCCGAGATCATCGACCTCCGAAGTTTGGTTCCACTGGATCTCGAAACGATCGTGGCATCGGTGGCGAAAACGGGTCGCTGCATCGTCGCCCATGAAGCGACGCTCACCTCGGGTTTCGGCGCAGAACTATGCGCGCTTATTCAAGAGCATGCACTGTGGTCGCTCGAGGCTCCGATCGCTCGCGTGACCGGCTACGACACGCCCTATCCGCATGCGCACGAGTGGAGCTACTTTCCGGGGCCGGCTCGCTTGGGTGCGGCGATGATTTCGACGTTGGCCGCAACATGAAAGGGTCGCATGAGTAGCGCACTCCGTGTGGTCCGCCTACCCGACGTCGGCGAGGGCGTCGCCGAAGCCGAGATCGTGTCGTGGCATGTCGCAGTGGGCGACGCCGTCACGTCGGACTCCGTCGTTGCGGAAGTGCTGACCGACAAGGCCACAGTGGAGATCTATGCACCGGTGGCCGGTACGGTCGACGCGTTGTACGGACTGGCGGGCGACGTTCTTGCCGTGGGCAGCGACTTCTTCGCGATCCGCCCCGGGTCCGATGGTGACGCCGGTGATGATGGTGACGATGGCGATGATGGTGACGAGTCACCCGCCACGCCGGTGGCGGCGTCCGCCACGCCGGTGGCCGCATCATCGGTACACGTAGCACCGGAAGTCCCTGCCCCACCGGTCCCCCCATCGCAAGCACCACCGACGCCCGCGCCCGCATCACCGGCGCCAGCGACCCCCGCCCCCGGGGCCGTGGCGGTGGCTGCCCCCGCCGTGCGGGAGCGGGCGCGACGTCTTGGTGTCGACCTCACAACCATCGTCGGCACGGGACCCTCGGGGCGGGTCACCCACGCTGATCTCGATGGCTCGATCCAGCGCACCGGAGGGCGTCCTCGAGACCGCGATGTCAGTGACAGCAACGACTCGACCGCCGATGCCGGCACCAGGGTGCCCGTGATCGGGCTTCGCCGCAGGATCGCCGAACGCCTCACGATTGCCAGTTCTCGTATCCCGCACATCACCTACGTCGACGAAGTCGATATGACCCAGTTGGAGCAGCTGCGCAACTCGTTGGCTTCGGCGCATCCCGACCAGCCACGAGTCACGGTGCTGCCGTTTCTCATGCGGGCGATGGTCCTTGCCGTCGCCGATCAGCCTCAGCTCAACGCCACCTTCGATGACGACGAAGACATGTTGACCACCTTCGATGCTGTCCACATCGGCATCGCAACGCAGACGCCCGCGGGCCTGATCGTGCCCGTCGTTCGCAACGTCGAAACGATGGACCTGTGGGAGATTGCGTCGGAACTGTCTCGCGTCACCGAGGCAGCACGTACTGGTTTCGCGCGGCGTGATGATCTGACCGGGTCCACGATAACGATCACGTCGCTCGGTGCCCTTGGCGGGCTCGTAACGACGCCGATCATCAATCATCCGGAGGTCGCCATCATCGGCGTCAACAAGATGCAAACGCGTCCGGTCTGGATCGACAACGCCTTCGTGCCGCGCCGAATGATGAACCTGTCGTCGAGCTTCGACCATCGAATCGTCGATGGATGGGACTGCGCGACGTTCGTTCAGCGCATAAAGAAGTTGCTGGAGGAACCGGCGATGCTCTTCGTTCCTCCTCCGACGCGTATGTAGGTACTCCGTTTCGCGTGCGTCGCTTTCTCGCTCCTGCAGCGAGAACGTGACCAACAACGCGGTAGTGCAGCGCGCGGCTTAGGCCAAGGACGGATTCGACACGCGCACTCGGTCCCCGGCGACGTATCCCGATTCGGTGGTCACGTCGACGACCACGTCGAGCCCATCGTCGAGCGCGATTTCTAAGCGAACTGAGTATCCGATGAACTCGCGCGTACGCACGACACCCGTTGCCGCAGCGTCGTCGACGGTCGACGTGCCGTTGGCTGTAGCCACTGCCAACGATCCTGGTCGGGCGAGGACGACGGGTCCGGTGGGCCAGTGCAGGATGACATCGTCTCGAACCGGACCCAGCGCAGTGTGTGCCCTCTTGTCCGGGCCCACGGTGACCGGGAGCTCCGTGTAGACGCCGAACATGCGCGCCACCTGTTCGTCGACAGGGTAGCGATGCAATCGCTCGGACGTGTCCACTTGAACGACCCGGCCGGCACGGATCACGGCGAGGCGGTCGCCCAGCGCGAGTGCGTCCTCGATGTCGTGGGAAACCAATACCGCAGCCGACCCGACCGAATGGAGCAGCGAACGAACCTCGTCGCGTACCTCCACGCGCAGCGTCGGGTCGAGGCTCGCAAAGGGTTCGTCGAGCAGCAACACGTCTGGCGACGGAGCGAGCGCCCGTGCGAGCGCGACACGCTGACTCTCCCCACCAGAAAGCTCGTGGGGATATCGGTGCCCTTTGTCGGCGAGGCGCACCAACGCCAACATCTCCGCCACACGTTCGCGTCGTTCTGCGCGACCGATTCCGTGCAGCCCGAATCCGACGTTGTCGGCGACGGTCTTGTGCGGAAAGAGTGCATGGTCTTGGAACACGAGGCCGACGCGTCGATCCTGTGGTGCGACGTGCAGACCTGACCCGCTGACCAGCCGATCCCCGAGGGTGATCGTGCCTGCATCGATTCGGACGAGACCGGCAATCGACGCGAGGAACGTCGACTTGCCGCAGCCGCTCGGGCCGAGCAGTGCCACGATTTCGCCTCGTTTGACATCGAGGCTCATGTCGTTCAGCGCCTCGACGGAACCATGCCGCTTCGAAACGTTACGTGCACATACGACGAGGTTCTCGTCGGTCGGTAGACTGCTCATCGTCGACCAGCGGGAACCGTCGCGCGACCGAGCACGAAGAGAACGAGCGGGAGACCGAGCAGCACAATGGTCAGCGCCGGTGTGCTCGCTTCCTCCCAACGGGACTCATTCGTCATATTCCATACAAACACCGCAAGAGTGTCGCGCCCCGGAGGTCGAAGCAGCAACGTTGCCGGAAGTTCCTTGAGCGCGTCGATCGCGACGAGTAACGCAGCGATCAAGATCGAGGATCGAAGAAGTGGCAGCGTGATGACCCACCGCCGACGGCGAGGTGTTGCTCCGAGCGTCGCTGCGACCTGTTCGACTCGGGGATCGATGCGTTGCAGGCCAGCATCGACGTTGTCGCGAGCGACTGCCGCGAAGCGGACGACAAGGGCGTAGATGACGCCGAAGGTCGAACCGGCGAGGAGGAACGGGAGATAGAATCGATCGTTCCAAGACGCCAGCGCGTCGAAGCGGGCGTCGAGCCAGGCGAGGACCGTCAGTACTCCGGCGGCGACGACAAGCCCGGGGACTGCATAGCCGAGCGACGCAATCCGACTGAGCCGCGCAGACCATCTCGACGTCGGTCGCCAGTCGTCGTGCTGTGTCGCCAGGGCCAGAATCACGCCAACGCTTACGCACACGAGCGCGGTCCACCCGGCGAGCTCCAGACTCGTGCGCAGTACGCGCGTGTACGTTGCGTCGAACGCCCCCTCATCGCCCCGGCGATTTGCGCGCACGGACCACACGGTCAGCGTGGCGAGTGGGATACCGGCGCCAAGCAGAAACGTAAGCGCACAGGTAAATACTGCTGCGACCGAGCGCACTCCGGAAAGCACTGTGGGCTCGGCCGGAAACGGTGCGGTGGTCCGGGCGCTATAGCGCCGACGGCCTCGCGTTGCGCGTTCCACGACCACGAGAAGGAGCACGAGGCCGACAAGCATGCTTGCCACCTCGGCGGCAGCGTCCTGTCGACCGAGCCCGAACCAGATGCGCAACACGCCGTCACCGAGCGTCGACACGGAGAAGATCCGAGCCACGCCGACGTCGGTGAGCGTTTCCATCGCGACGAGACCGGCACCCGCCGCGAGCGTTGGTCGGATGGCGGGGAGGGCCACGCGCGTCAGGATGGCCGCTGGTCGTAGGCCAAGTGTCGACGCCGCTGCGCAAAGGCCGGTGGCGTGTTCTTGCAGAGCTGTCAGTGATGCCAAGTACACATATGGATACAGTGCGAGGATCAGAACGAGTCCGGCGCCGACCGGCGTGCGGATGGGCGGGAACCAGGCGTCGTCACCGAACCACGAACGCCACGCAGTTTGTACCGGACCCGCGTATTGCAGCAGTCCTGTCCACACGAAAGCGCTGACGTACGCCGGAAGGGCAAGCGGCACTACGAGCAGTCGGCGAAACATGTTGCGCCCCGGAAAGCGTGTGGTGACGCACAGCCATGCGAGTCCGACGCCGATCACGGTGGCCCCGAACGCAACACCAACAGCGAGCCCGAGCGTGGTCGCAATCATTCGCCACAGGGTGGTTCGTGCGAGCAGCGACCACACCTCTCGATCGGGCGAGTGAAGCGACCAAACCACTGCCGCAACTGGTGCGGCCAGTATCAAGGTCAGCAGCGCCGAGAGGGGCACTACCCGGACCGATCGAAGACGGCGCGCCAAGGGCGCGGGGCTCACTTCCAGCCAGCGTCGGTGAGGACGATCAACGCAGTCGCCTGCATCTTTGAATAGTCGTCGATGCGTCCCTGGTCGGCGCGGAAGGTGGTGAACGGCTTCACGTCGTCACGAACCACCGTCTTCGGGTTGACGGGGTATTCGGCGTTGCCGTTGGCGAAGTCGGCATTGCCGTCGGTGGCCAGCCATTCGATGAAGCGTTGCGCGGTTGCCTTGTCATCGCTGGCCGCCACCACGCCCGCACCCGACACGTTCACGTGCACGCCGCGATCGTTGTCGGCCTGGTTCGGGAAGATCAAGGACACGTTGTCACGCTTGAGGCCGGGGCGGAAGTAGTAATAGGTGTTTGCGATGCCCGCGTCGCACCCACCGGCGCTGATGGTTTCGATGATGCGTGTGTCGGAGTCGATGAAGTTCTCGGAGGTCGTGTTCTTCGCGATGCCGTTGAGGATGCCGACCGCCTTGTCGCCATAGGCCGCGATGACGTTGGCCGCAAACGACTGCGTATAGACGTGGCTCGAGGGTCGGCTGCACAGGCGGCCCGCCCACTTTGACGACGCAAGGTCTTCATATCGGGTGGGGATGTCGGCCTTTGCGACGTTCTTCGTGTTCACGTAGATGACCCGGGCCCGGCGAGTAAGGCCGAACCACCGGTTCTTCGCGTCACGAAACTCCGACGGGATCGCACTCGTCAGCGTCGTCGACGACACGGGACTCAGCAGCCCGTCGTCGGCCGCTCGGACCAACGATGCAATGTCAACGGTCAGGTAGACGTCGGCGGGAGTCCGCGAGCCCTCCTGCGCCATGCGTGTGCGGTTCGCCGGGTCGCTGCCTGAGACGACGTCGAGCTCGATCCCGGTTTCCTTCGTGAATCGCTTGTACACGTCCTCGATGCCGTAGGTCCGACCCGAGTACACGGTGAGCTTGCGTTTGGGGGCGGGTGCCGTCGTGGCGGCCACGGTCGTCGCGGGGGCTGCGGCTGTTGGCGTCGTGGCCGCCGGCACAGCCGTCCAACGAAGCTTCGGCCGTTTCCCGGGCGCCGCCGTGTTCTGGCAGACGACCTGCGTCGTGCCGGACGTCGATTGCGAATCGATCTTGGAACACGACTTGCCGAGAGTTGCGGCCGTGGCCGGTATCGGGGCGAGAACAGCGACGCAGCTGCCGACAACGAGAGCGGCCGCAAGACGGGATGAGGATGCGAACATAAGCTCAGTATAGCAACCAGTGTTAGGTATGCCTAAAACGAAAAGGTTTACGCGTACGTGGACACTTTCTCGCTCCCGGAACGAGAAAGTGACCACGTATCAACGGCGTCTCGCGACACGACTGATACGGGGGTACGATCTCGTTGGCCTCCCGGAAGGCCGCCGGTCCGCGGAAAGAGCTGAGCTCGTCTGGGTGCAATACCTCGTCTCGGTGAATGCGTTCTTTCCCGGCCGAGTTGCGGACATCGGTTGTGGGAAGGAGCTGACATGACAATCGTTCGACTTCCGTCGAATCCGAACATCGATCGCCTCAAGGCAACCGCGAAGGATCTACGCGACCTCGTGCGTGCCGGTGTGGACGGAGCCATTGAGACCGTTCGTGAACATCACCCGAGGCACGGGTCGCTGATATCGGGATCACCCGAGGCGTTGGCGTTCAAGCTGGCCGACGCCCAACTCACGCTGGCTCGTCACCACGGGTTTTCCAGCTGGCCGAAGGTAGTGGCCCACACAAATCTCGTCCGATCGTTGGCGCGGTCTCCGCACGATCGGTTGGGAGACGCCACCACAGCCGACGGCGACACACTCATACGTCTCGCGTGCCTCAACTACGGCGACGACTCCGCCGAGCGCGTCGTCGGCGCAAAGGAACTGTGGCGGACGCATCCAGAACTCGCGTCGTCGTCCATTTTTGCCGCGGCTGCAGCCGGAAACCACACTGCCGTCGCGCAGTTCGTTGCATCGGATCAAGAGGCGGCGCAGCGTCATGGCGGACCCTTCGACTGGCCGCCGCTGCTGTACTGCACGTACTCGCGGCTTGCAACGGACGACCCCACTCATGACTTCGTTGAAACGGCGCGTGTGCTTCTGCGGGCGGGAGCGGACGCAAATTCCGGATTCCTGTGGGATGGTCTCGTGCCGCCCTTCACGGCAATCACCGGTGCGGTCGGGCGAGGCGAGCAGGGGGCTCGGCCGCATCGCGATCAACTTGGGTTGCTTCGCCTGTTGCTCGACACGGGCGCCGACGCCAACGATGGTCAGTCGGTCTACAACGCAGGTATCGGCGACGCGCAACCGGTCGACGATACGGATTGGCTTGTCCTCCTTTTGGACAAGGGCTTGGGCCACGTTTCGAACGGATCCTGGTATCGTAAGTTCACTGATCAACTTTCCGAGCCGACTGCGTTGATCGCAGAACTCTTGCACGACGCGGCACGACGTGGATTTGCGAACCGGGCCCGTGTTCTGCTCGAACGAGGTGCGGACCCGAACCGCGGAGGTGATCACTCGACGTTTCGGGGACGCACGCCCTACCGCGACGCGATCGAATGCGGACACACCGAGATCGCTGCGATGCTTGTCGATGCCGGTGCTTCCCGGGCCGATGTGAGCTCGATCGAGGAGCTCACCGGCCGCTGTCTCAGCGGTGCTGCGGTGAGCAAATCCGACGCAGCGACGGTACGCGCCCATCGACCCGATCTCGTTCGCGTTGCAGCAGAGCTGCAGAAGCCGATCGATGTGATCCGCCGTTTGGTCGACCTCGGATTCGACATCAATGCCAAGAGTGGAACGACGGCTCTCCACGAGGCAGCGATGCGTGGTCGTCTCGACATCCTGACGGCGTTGGTCGAGCTTGGCGCAGATCCGACGATTCTCGACGACAACCACACGGCCACGGCTGCGGGTTGGGCTCAGCACTTCGGCCATAATGATGTCGAGAGCTATCTCGCCAACGTCCCCGAGTCATCCGTAGGTGTGCGTATGAATGCCAAGCCAGCTACTGCCGAGGAGTATCTCGCGACGTTTCCGGCCGAGGTACAGAACACGTTGCGAGTACTTCGGGGCATCATCTACGACATCATCCCCGACGCGACGGAGGTCATCAGGTACTCGATGCCGGCCGTCATGGTGGACGGCCACTACGTCGTGCACTACGCGGCGTGGAAGCGTCATATCGGGCTGTATCCGATCCCACCGATGCCTGCGGATCTCGAACGCGAGGTCGCGCCATATCGGTCCACCAAGGACACGATGCGTCTGCCGTACGCAACGCCGCTACCGGAAGCGCTCCTTCGCCGAGTGCTCACCGAGCTCGTCAACCAACGCGCAACTGCGACCACCCCGAAACCTGCGGTCAAGAAGCGAGGAGCGCGCTGACCCGATCGAGTGGAGGAGCGCGCTGACCCGATCCTCCTCGAGGAGCGCGGTGACCCGATCGTCGAGTGGAGAAAATGGGGGGACGTTGCTGCGGGCGACGCTGGTCAACCAAGTGGCTGTTGGACGGCCGGGTCCCAGTGCGGAACCGTTCCGTCCCATTCACTCAGCGGCGCGCAATGCCATAACCAGCTGATGCCGAGTCGTGGATGGTTCGCCAGGTCGATGCGCCCGTTGCACCAAAGCAGGGCGAGCCACGGGGCGACGTCGCGCGGCCACCACGGGAACAGCCGATCGAGGATGGGGCGAACCAGTTCCACCGGCGGCGTGAACGTGGCGTCGAGCCCGGTGGCGATGTCGCTGGTGTGCACGACGAGCTCGTCCATGGCCATCGCGACCCACCCGCTCGCGTCAGCCATACCGGCCGGGTGGAACGCTCGTGCGTCGGCCGGTGCGGCACGCGCCACCTCGGCCAGAACAGTCATGCTCGTACGCAGCGTCCAGATCAACTCATCGATCGGCGCGTCGGGTCGCATCGCCACTGCCATCGGACGAGAGTCCGTCGAGCGCGTTGCCAGTTGCTGGGAGTACGGAAGCAGGCACAGGTGCTCCAACGTCTCACGACAATTCCGATCGTTGTGAGCGGCGCTTGACGACCAGTCGAGTTGCGAGAGGCCGAGCAGCGCGTCGGTGCAGGTGTCGAGCGTGGTGATCAAGTCGTCAGCGGTCGGGCCCACGCAAACAGGTTACGCCGGAGTGTTCGCGCTGTCCCCGATCCTCGCTCGACCCGATCCTGATTCGACGGCGAGTTGCAGGGTCGACGGCAAGTTAGCCCCACCAACAACTTGCCGTACCCCCTGCAACTCGCCGTCGAGTGAAGTAGCGGTCTACGCGCCCGCCGACCGCCTCCTGGCGCGCCGACCCGTCGAGTGAAGTAGCGGTCTACGCGCCCGCCGACCCGCCCCCGGGCGCCGCGGCCCGCGGGATCGACGTGTCAGGCGCCGATGCGGATCAGCTTCTTGTTGACGAATTCGTCGGCGCCCCACCGGCCGAGTTCGCGACCCGAACCGGACCGCTTCACGCCACCGAAGGGCAGCTCGGGACTATCGGCGCCAACGATGTTCACATAGACCATGCCCGCTTGGATGGCGTCGGCCACGCGTGCCGCCTGGTCCGGG